>NCCR01000074.1 GCA_002279765.1 Verrucomicrobia bacterium 12-59-8
GATGATCAACTGGCCCAGACGCTGATTTGAAAATTGCATCCTGCCGAATACCCACGCCAACCCCGAGTGCAAGAGACTTGGCAAATCGGCTGTACTGTTCCACCCTAAAATCCACCCAATACCAACCATGCAAACCGCATCCTCACGCCGTCAGTTCGTCAAAGTTGCCGCCGCCTCGGTGGCAGCTCCGTTCATTCTCCCCTCTCGCGTCTGGAGCGCAGAGACCGCCCCCAGCGAGCGCCTGACGCTTGGATTCATTGGCGTGGGTAAAATGAACAGCGGCCACCTCAGCAGCTTCCTGGGCCGCAAAGAAGTCCAGGTGGTGGCTGTCTGCGACGTCGATACCAACCGCCGCGAAAACGCTAAAAAGACCGTCGAAGAACGTTACGGCAAGGACAAGGACGCTGGCTTCAAGGGTTGTGAAGCCTATGCCGACTTCCGCAAGCTGCTGGAGCGCAAGGACATCGACGCCGTCGTCATCGCCACGCCTGACCATTGGCATGCCTTCATCGCCATCGCGGCATTGAACGCTGGCAAGGACGTCTATTGCGAAAAGCCGCTCACGCACAACATCCACGAGGCGCTCACGCTCATCGACTCCGTGCGCAGCAACCAGCGCATCCTGCAGACCGGCTCCCAGCAGCGCTCCAGCAAAGAATTCCGAGTCGCCTGCGAACTCGTCCGCAACGGCATCATCGGTAAGATCGACCATGTCGTGACCCAGTTCGGCGCCCCCGCCAAGCCCAACTCCAATCCTGAGGAGCCTATGGAACCCGGCCTCGATTGGGATATGTGGTGCGGCCCGGCCCCGCTCGTGCCTTACAGCAGCGTGCTCAGCCCGCGTGGTGTTCATAACCACTTCCCCGCCTGGCGCATGACCCGCGAATTCGGCGGCGGCATGATCACTGACTGGGGTGCCCACCACATCGACATCGCCCAGTGGGGCCTCGGTGAGGATGAGCACGGCCCGGTCGAAATCATCGCCCCGGAAAACTACGCAGACGCCACCGACGGCGCGAAGCTCATCTACGCCACTGGGATTCCGCTGCATCACAACGGCAAGGGCAAAGGCGTCTCCTTCTACGGCGCGAACGGCGAAGTACACGTCAATCGCGGCAAGTTCGAGTTCGTCCTCGACGGCAAAACCATTCACAAATTCTGGGACAAGGAGACCGACAAAGGCACCTCTCTCGACCGTGAAGTCATCCTCACCGAGCGTGAATATCTCGCCGATGCCAAGGTGAAGCTGTACAACTCGAAGAACCACCACGAAGACTGGCTCAACTCGATCAAGACCCGTGAGAAACCCATCTGCGATGTCGCCATCGGTGCCAGCACGGCCATCTCCTGCCACCTCATGAGCCAGTGCTACTACCATGGTGGCACCTTGAAGTGGAATCCGGAGAAGCACATCTTCGTCGGCGACTCCGATCCGAAGTGGCTCACCCGCGACTATCGCGGTGAATGGGTCGTCTAATTGGGGAGTGGATACTCCTGCCCACTTTCATGTAAATCGAAGGCGGCCTCGCAAGAGGTCGCCTTTTTTATTTCGGCTCTGCGCGTTTCACCACACTGGTGCCATCCTGCACCGTGTCCGGCGGATGCATCAGTACTTCATCCCCCTTCTTGAGACCGTCCAGCACCTGCGTGAATTTACCGTCGGTGCGCCCAGCCTTGACCACCACCGCTTTGGCGCTGCCGGAATCAAAGAGAAAGGTCTTCCACTCGCTGCCTTCGCGAAACAACGCTCCCGCCGGCACCAGGAGCGTGTCGTCGCTGTGCCAGACCGCCACGCGCACCTCCACGCGGTAACGGTCTCCAAGAGCTGTCAATGCGGGTGTCTGCTCCGTAAAATCACTCAGGACCAGAACGCGCTGTTCTTCGACGCCCAGTGCGGACACCTTGGTGAAAGCCGCAGGTTCCACGCGCCGCACGCGGGCTTTCGCGGGCACATCCCCACCCCACTGCTCCACCGTGACCAGCGCTCCCGGTTTGATCGTCACCGCATCACGGGAGAGGATTTCCGCTTCGATTTCCAAATCCATGGGGTCACCGATTTCCAAAATGGGCGCACCCGGTGCCACGATCGTCGAGCTTTCCTGCTGCACTTTTAGCACGACTCCGCCAACCGGAGCGCGCAGTTCGATGAATGCACCGCCAGCGCTCGGTTGGTCGATCTGCTGCAGCGCCGCCCTGGCCTGTACCAATTCAAAATCGGCCACTTGGAGGGCAAATTCCGCCGAACGCACTTCACGTGCTTTCATCTCCGCTTCGCGTGCAAAGGTGTCGCGGTCGGTGTCGCTAATGGTGCCTTTGTCCGTGTTGTTTTTGACGCGGTCCCAGTTCGCCTGCGCATACTTCAGACCGGTGCGTGCCATCCCGATGTCTTCGTTGGCCCGGCTGCGAGTGGCCGTGGCGGCATCGACACGAGCCTGCGCCTGGGAGCGTGCGCGTGCATCCAGCAGCGGGGAGAGCGTGGGCTCAATGCGGGTGAGCACCGTCTCGCCGGCCTTTACCGCATCTCCCGGCTTTAAGACCACGCGCTGCATGCTGCCCGCCACTGGTGCGGCGACTATGTAGCGATTGCGAATGCGCGTTTTGCCCTCCTCGGACACATACACCGTCAATGGTCCCTGGTTTACCACTCCGGTCTCGACCTCCACCGCCTGCGGCAGCAAGGAATAAACCATCACCAGCAGCAGTGCGACCACGACGGACCAAAGCACCCCCTTACGCGCCAGACTGCGGCGAGTGATCGGAACTTTTGCTTCCCAAGGCGGAACGGCGGTTTGCGGTGTTTCGATTGGAGCATCTGGCATGGCGTGCTCCCACTATGCGCGAAGTTCGTTCTGCGGCAGGTGATTTTTGCTTGTTGCTTTCACCGATCTCTGTTCACAGTTTGTTGTTCGCGGTCTGAACTGCGAACAGCGAACCATCCAACCGAGAACTTCACTCTTATGCCCCACGTCGAAACCAACGGAATCAAGATGTTTTACCAAGAACGCGGCAGCGGCGAACCGCTGGTCTGCATCATGGGAGTCACCGCCCCAGGCGGCGTGTGGGACGCGCATGCCCAGGCCTGGGAAAAGCACTTTCGCTGCATCCTCGGTGACAACCGCGGCGTGGGTGAAACCGACAAGCCCGCCGGACCCTACACCACCGCGATGATGGCGGACGACTACGCTGGCCTCATGGACCAGCTCGGCATCAAGCAGGCCCGTGTCGTGGGCTGCTCACTCGGGTCCGTCATCGCCCAGCAGCTTGCCTTGCGGCATCCTGAGAAGGTGAAAAGCATGATCCTCATGTGTACGTGGGCGCGGCAGGACCGCTTCGGCCTCTACACTTGGCAGCATCTCATTAAGGCCAAGGCGGACATGCGCCCCGAAGACTTCATGCAGTGGATTCAGATGCTCATCTTCACCAAGCCGTGGTTCGACAACGACGACTGCTGGAACAACATGCAGCAGGGCCTCAAGGACGCCGCAACCAATCCTGCGCCCCAGCCCCTGCATGCCACTGAGGCGCAAAGCGCCGCCGCCATGACGCACAACACCCTGAACGAACTCAAAAACGTGAAGTGCCCCACGCTCGTCATCGGTGGCAAGGACGACACGTTCACGCCTCAATGGATGGGCAAAGAAGTGGCCGCAGCCATCCCCGGCGCCGATCTGCACCTCTATGACAACGCCGGCCACGCTTTCCACTGGGAATGCCTCGGCGATTTCAACCCGCGCTCGACCGAGTGGCTGTTGAAGCACTGATCCAGTCAAACTTTCACACGCAACCCTGTCACTCCCTTCGGCGGGCTGGTCAGTCTCAGCGAGGTGCTCCGTGGGTTCATGCCCTGCGCCTACACCAGACCCTACGCCATCCCGCCGGGGCGCGGCGGCTGGCTCACATGGAGTGGTTGCGCGCGGATCGTGCGGTTGAGGAGTTGAAGAACGATCTGGCCGCCGACGGCTTTTGTATGCAGCCGTTCCTTGCCACCAAGGCGGCGTTTTTGAGCGTGATTTCGACTTCAACTTGCTGAGTCTCTACCAGCAAGCCAGCGGCACACGCAGCGAGAAGCACTATCAGATCATCCCGAGCTTCATCTTGCCTTCGATGCTGATCATGCCCTGGTTCCAGGCGGGATCCCAGACGAGTTCGACAGCGGCGTCGTCCATGTCTTCGATGGTCATGATGCGGCTTTGCGCATCGGCGGCGATGGTGGGGCCCATGCCGCAGCCCGGAGCGGTGAGGGTCATCTTCACGACGGCTTTGTTTTTGCCGTCGGCGTCGGCTTCGACCTTGCAGTCATAGACGAGGCCGAGATCGACGATGTTGACCGGGATTTCCGGGTCATAGACGTTTTTGAGCTGGTTCCACACCTGGCCTTCGAGGTCGCTGACATCCCCAGGGATATTGGAGGAGGTGCTGTCCTGCTCCTTCTTGCTCGCTTCGGGATCGATGCCCAAGGCATCCACATCGCCGGCCTGAATGCGGGCGAGGCCGAAGTCGGTGGCCACGGTGTAGGTGCCGCCGAGCGACTGCGTGATGATGACCTTCATGCCGAGCGGCAGTTTGATCAGATCGCCACTGGGAATCTGGACGGCATCGACTTCACGTTTGAGTTCAAGGGAGGAGTGCATATGAGAAAATGAGGAATGACCGGACTAGCTCGTGAGGACGATTTTGATTTTGCCCTGGGTCTTGCCAGCGGCGCTGAGGGCATCGGCGAGGGTGCCGGACTGATCGGAAACGATGGGGGCAGCCGAAGTAGCTGCGGGTTTGTTTTCGGCTTCGAGGGCGGCACGCAGCGCGCCTTCGACCATCTGGCCGCAGTGGATCTTCATGGGCGGCAGCGGACCGAGGGGCTTGCTGAGTTCCTCAGCAGACATGGAGAGTGCTTCCTCCTTCGTTTTGCCACGGATCAACTCAGTGGCGATGCTGGCCACTGCGATGGCCGTCTGGCAGCCGAAGCTCTGGAAGCTGGCCTTGTCGATGACCTTCTTGCCGTCCTTCTCTTTGTATTTGATCCACAGGCGCACCATGTCACCGCAGTCAGGGCTGCCCACGGTGCCCACGGCATCGGCGTCGGGCATTTCGCCGAGGTTTTGGGTGTCTGTGAGGGCGTGCTGGAGTGCGGCTTCGTCCATGGTCGTGGTCAATCTTCGATTTCGATACGATAGCGCGGCAGGCTTGGATCAACCTCACTGCTGTAGGCGTCGATCCCGCCGGTGAGGCATTTCGTTTCAGCAAAGCCGTGACCGATGAAGTAAGCCGCAGCATCCAGCGAGCGGGAGCCGGTGTGGTCATAGAGCACCACTGTCTGCGTCTTGTCACCGCTGGTGAAGATTTCCTGTACCAACTCCTGAGTCAGCAATCGCGCTCCGGGCAGCGTTACGGCCTCATGCTCCTCACGGGTGCGGACGTCCAGGAGGACGAGATCGGGTTTGTTGCGCAGCAGCACTTCCAAATCGTGCGGGGAGATTTGCAGCGAGGCATCGCCCTGGTGGCTCTCCTGAATGTGCGCCACGGCTTCCGCCACGGGAATGTTTTCATTCCGCTCGCACACCTGAGCCAGCGTCTCGCCGGGCTGGAAGCCGCAACTGCGGCAGCCGCCGATGTGGTAGCGCGCAAACAAAGCCCGCTGCGCCCCAGGGTAGGCCTGGAGCACCTGGCTCATGGTCATGTCGCCGGACAGCGGCGGAAGTTCAGCAGTGGGCATGGTGGAAAAACGGTCGGACAATAGCACGCGGTGCAGGAGCTGGGAGCACCGGGGTTCATTCCAGCCATCCTGAGCGCGTGAGCAATGCCATAACGGCAAAACCACCCAATGCAAGCCCGCGACCTATCCCCCCGTGACTACCATTCCTCATTCGACATTCCTCATTCTGCATTCACCTTACCCTCCATGTCTCATGAACTCGAGCCACGCATCCCCGTCCTGCCCACGCTGATGACGGCGGGAAACATTCTCTGCGGCTTCGTTGCGATCCTGCAGATCTTTGACGGACGGCATCTGGCGATGAACCAGCACTACCACTACGCGATCGTGTTCATCCTGCTGGCCTGCCTATTTGATGCGCTGGACGGCCGAGTGGCGCGCATGGGCGGCACGGAGAGCCCGTTTGGGCGGGAGCTGGATTCGCTGGCGGACATCGTGTCGTTTGGCGTGGCACCGGCACTGCTGGTGCATGATATCGTGCTCAAGGAGATCGACACACCCAAAGGACTGGGCTGGCTGATTTCGTGCGTGTATCTGGTATGTGGAGCCATGCGCCTAGCGCGGTTCAACTGCCTGGCGGCGGCGGATTCGAAGAGCAGCATGAAGGGCTTCCGCGGCTGCCCCATTCCGGCGGCGGCGGGCGTGATCTCCTCCCTGACACTGCTGATCATCTGGCTGGACAGCAACGAGCGTGAGATCGGCAACTGGAAGTACGTGCTGGCGGGCCTGATGGCGCTGCTGTCCTACCTGATGGTGAGCGATCTGGAATACCCGAGCTTCAAGGCGGTGAACTGGCGCACGAAGCGCTCCTTTCACTGGGTGCTGGTCACCATCTTCGTCATCGTCTTCACGGTGATGAACTGGCACTGGATGCCGGCGGTGCTGTTTGTGAGCTACCTGCTATATGGTCTGGTGCGCCCATGGGTGTCGCGCAAATGGCGTCAGGAAATCGAGATTGATGCGGAAACGATGGAAATCGACCCCGAGGTGGAGACACTGGCGCTCAACGGCGAAGGTGCCGCGCCGCCGCCGAACAGCGACAGCGTCGTGCAGATTTGAACATTTTCGTTTCACGCAGCGCAGGGACTGTGTAATTGAGGGCCTACAACCCCCATGGCAGACTTTTACCAGCACGCGCGCGTGCCTACTCTCCACCACCTGGCCCATGCGGACAGCTCCGCACGCGAGTCCGAAATGCTGGACTGGGCGCGTGACAAGCCGGTGGCGCTGCTGCTGCCTGCACTCTATGCCGAGTGCGAGCGCCCCGCCCTGCCGCGCATCCTGGAGGAGGTGGCGCAGGCCAGCCACATCTCCGAAGTGATCCTGAGCATGAACGGCATGAACGCCGCCGAGCACGAGCGTGCGCTGATGCTGATCCGAAAAAATCTGCACGGCAAAACCGCCCACGTGCTGTGGAACGACGGCCCGCAGCTCGCGCAGGTCTATCAACGCATGGACCAGGCCGGTCTGGCCGGACCGCACGCGGGCAAGGGCTCCAACATCTGGATGGGCATCGCCTACCTGCATGCGCGCGGTTTTGACGGCATCATCGTCAGCCATGACACGGACATCCTGAACTACAGCCGCGATCTTCTGTGGCGGCTTTGCTACCCGTTGCTGCATCCTCGCATGGGCTATCGTTTCGCCAAAGGCTACTACAGCCGTGTGTCAGACCGCTTGTATGGCCGCGTGACACGGCTGCTGATCTTTCCCCTGATCCAGGCCTGTCGTGATGTGCTGGGCTCCAAGCCGCTGCTCGAACATCTCGACAGCTTCCGCTACCCGCTTTCGGGCGAATTTGCCGCCGACATGCAGGCGCTGGAATGCTTCAGCCTGCCCGGGGGCTGGGGCTTGGAAATTGCCCTTCTCTGCGAAGCCTTCCGACATCTGCCCGGTGAGCAGCAGTGCCAGGTGGATTTGGGCTTTCATTTCGAGCACCGGCATCGCAGCCTCGCTCACGACCAGATCGGTGTGAATGAACCGGGGCTGGTCACCGCTGCGGCAGACGTCGCACGCTGCCTAGTGTATCAGGTGCTGCGTGAAGCCGAACCCCGCTCCGCCGAAAACCTGATGCGCCAGATCATCGAGCGCTACCGTCCGCGGGCCAACGAATGGCTGCAGCGCTACGAGCATGTGGCGCTGCTTAACGGCCTACGTCATGACGCGGCGGAGGAAACCGCCGCCGTCACGGCGTTCGGCCAGGCGCTCGACCGCCTGCTCCAAAGCCTGGGAAAAGACACGCTGCATGTGCCGGCGCTGCGAGACACCCCCGCCAGGACGCTCGCGAAGATTCCCGGACTCGCCGCAGAGATTGCCGCAAGCGCCGTCGCGGTGTGAGCAGCCAGCCATCCTGCTTGCTTAGAGCTTGCGGCATAGTTAAGGTCTGGCCTGCCGGAACCGGCGTCTGCTTCTTTTTTACATGAAGAAATCCCCCCAGACAGCAGCAGCCAGGCGCAAAGCCAGGGACGCAGTCGCAGCACCCGCCCAGGGAGGTGAATCTGCCGCCAGCACTGGACAGCTCGCCCAGTTTTACAACAGCGTCGATGCGGCCCTCTTCAGCCTGACCGTGGAACCAGGAAAGCAGTTGCGCTTCCACTTTGCCAACCGCCGCTTCCTCGCTGCCACAGGGCTGCGGCAGCAGCAGGTGATCGGCAAACGGCTCGAACAAATCATGCAGCAGCCGGCCTGCGCACGGGTGCTGAAGCATTGCCGCGAATCGATTCGCAGCCGCCAGACCGTGCGCTGGGATGAAACCTACTCCGATCCATCAGGCGTCAAATACGGCAAGATCTCTCTGACCCCGGTCATGGATGCCAAGGGCCGCGTGACACACCTGTCCGGCAGCATCAATGACATCACCAAACGGCGCAAATCGGAGATTGCATTGCATGAAAGCGAAGAGCGCTACCGCCGTATCGTGCAGACCGCTGAAGAGGGCATCTGGACGATCGATGCCTCATCACTCACCGACTACGTCAATCCCAAGATGGCGCAGATGATGGGCTACCAGGCGGAGGACATGATTGGGCGGCCGATCAGCGATTTTCTGGATGATGAAGGGAAAGCCCTGCTGACCGCGCAGATCAAGCGCCGCAAAAAAGGAATTTCCGATCAGTTCGAATTCAAATACATACGCAAAGACGGCACACCGCTGTGGGCGTTTGTCTCCACCAATCCCATCAGCAACAGCCAGGGGGTCTATGTGGGGGCACTGGCGCTGCTGACAGACATTTCTGCACGCAAGACCGCCGAGGCTGCCATGCAGGAGAGCAATGCGCAGTTTCGCGCCATCTTCGAGCAGGCGGCCGTCGGCGTGGCCTTGATCGACAGCAACACCGGCCGCTTCCTCAACGTCAATCAACGCGTCTGCGACATCGCCCGGCTGACTCGCAGGCAGATGCTGGCCACGACCTTGATGCACATCGTCCATCCGGACGACCTACAGACGAACCTGGCACACATGAAGAAGCTGAAGGCCGGCAAGATCCAAACCTTCACCATGGAAAAACGCTGCCTCCATGCCGATGGCAGCACCACCTGGATCAATTTCACCGTTTCTCCGCTGTGGAAAAAAGGCGAGCCCCCTTCCCGGCACGTCGCCATCATGCAGGACATCACGGCACGCAAGCAGGTGGAGCAATCGCTGGCCCGCACGACCGAGCTGCTGGAGCGCACCGGAGAAATGGCCAGGATCGGTGGCTGGGAACTGGAGGTGGCCTCCAAAAAGCTGTTCTGGTCGCTCGAAACCTGCCGGTTGTTCGAAATCGAATCAACGAAGGCACCGCAGCTCGAACAAGCCATCCATTTCTACGCGCCGGAGGCACAGCCGGTCATTCGTGCAGCCGTGCAGGCCGCCATCGACCACGGCACATCCTACGAACTGGAACTTCCAGCTATCACCGCCAAAGGCCGCAGCTTCTGGGCACGCTCCCAGGGTTCAGCCATCCAGAAGAACGGCAAAACTGTCCAGTTGATCGGCACCTTTCAGGACATCACGGAACACAAGCAGGCGGAGCGGGCATTGGTCGAAAGCGAGATGCGTTTCCGTGCGGTGTTCGAGCAGGCGGTCGTGGGCGTCGGCCTCATGGATTTCTCCACCGGCCGCTTCGTGGATGTGAACCGGCGCTACTGCACCATCGCCGGCAGATCCCGCAAAGAGCTGCTGAAAGAAACCATGGATACGGTCACGCACCCGGAAGACCGCGCCATCATCCTGCGCCTACATCAGCAGCTCAAAGCGGCCAAGTCCACCGAATTTCAGGTGGAACAGCGCTATTTGCGTCCGGATGGCACGATGGTCTGGGTGAATCTCAACGCCTCCCTGCTCAGTACGATGAGTGGACGCCCCAATCAGCTGCTCGCCATGGTGGAGGACATCACCAGCCGCAAGCTGGCGGAGGCGAACTACCGCCGGGAACTGGGCTTCAATGAAATCCTGGCCAGTCATACTTCGGCCATCATCATCCTGCTGGACCGGCACGGCAACCTTATCCATGCCAATGAAGCCACCCTGCAGATGCTGGGTTACAAACGAAAGGACCTGGTCGGCAAACCACCGCCATGGGACTCCAATTTCATGGACCCGGCAGAGAAGGTCCGCTCGCAAAAACGCTTCAAGGAAATGCTGGCCGGCAAGAATATTGACTCCCGGGAGGTCACCCTCATCGGCAAAGATCGCAAGCGCCATATCGTCGCACTTTCCAGCATCATCACCAAGACCCCCGAAGGTGTGGTGGATCGCATCATCGTCACCGGCACCGACCTCACCGAGCGCAACCGTCTGCAAAAAGAAATTCTTAAAATCTCCGAGCAGGAACAGGCGCGCATCGGCCACAACCTGCATGACGGCGTCGGGCAGACGATGACTGGGGTGGCCACCCTGATTGAAGCGCTGGCCGCCGAACTCACCGGCGACCAGCGGGAGAGTGCCGCACGGATTCACCACCTCGTACAGGAGGCCATTCAGGAAGTCCGGCACATGTCCCACAGCATGTCACCAGCATCCGTGAAAAATCGCGGACTGGGAGGAGCGCTCCACCTGCTGGCCGAAACCATCCGCACCAACCACCGCACCACCTGTACCTGCGAGGTCAATCCTGACATCAAAATTGAAGATTCGGAAAAGGAGACTCACATTTATCGCATCGCCCAGGAAGCCGCCAACAACGCCCTGCGCCACGGCCACCCCTCCTGCATCCATCTTTCACTCCAGCTTCAGGGGGAACACGAAGCCGTGCTGAAGATCGAAGACAACGGTTCGGGCCTGGGCAAACGCACGCAGGAGCACACGGGCATCGGCCTGCGCGTCATGGATTACCGGGCCAACCTCATCGACGGCAGCCTCACCATCAAATCGAGAGCACGCAGCGGCGTCAGCGTCGTGTGCCGTTTTCCGTACAATGGGGGTAGCTTGCAAACGTGAGCCACATTGAGTTGATCCATCATCATGGTGATGTGGCCGTACGACACGTCAGAGTCGAGGCCAAGGGCGGGATGGATTGAGGCACTATCCTGATTCAGCGGGTCAGTGTGAATCACCAACGATTCAACCCGGAAACCGAAGTTAAAGAAGGCATCCTTTGGCGCTTAAAACTTGGCTACTTTGGAGTGACACCCGAAAACCATGTAGCAAACGATGCAAGGGAGGTTGCACCCCGTTTTCAGCTGCCGCCACCTCCTTCTTGCCTCCACTGCCTACAGCGAGCCGTACAGCACCGTGTTCCTCGGCGGAGCGATGCTGGGCAGGCGGCATGCTGGCCAGTGCTCTATAGCGCCCAAAGCTGGGGTGGCACCGACAAGCACAAGCCTTGGATGAACAGGGTCTCGGAGTGACGAAAACGAACTTTGCCGAAGTCGCCTCCCCAGGGAAATGACCTCAAAAATGCCAACTAACTTCGGAATCCGGCTTTATCCCACCCGAACAAGCTGGCCGCTATTTTCTGCCTGGTTCAAAGGGAAAGCGACAGGTCACGACGACTCCGCGCCGGGGTTTGGCTTTGATCGTCAGCCGCGCGCCAATGAGGTTGGGAACTATCGAGTGGGTGCGATATTTTCCCCAGACGCTTGATGCAATTTTTGATTTTATCCGCGGCGCGCTCAAGCGTTGCTGCTGTTTTTACCGCCGCAAGAAGGGACAGCTTCACTTTTGAAGGCTTGCCGTGCCGCAGGGCATTATTGACCGCTTCCTGAGCGATGCGGAAAAGGTGCGTTTCGATGTCGTTGTTTTGAATGACAAAGCCGGGGTCCACCTCGCAGAGGCAGGGTGTGCGAAAGTTGGTGCGCACAGTTTCAGCCAGCAGTTGCAGCGCGCCGACGAGACCGCGGTATTTCACGCTGGTGGGCGAGAGGCCATGAGACATGTGACGCACTTCGGCGACGGACTGGCGTAGCAGTTCATGAATGCGCTGCGCCTGCTGCCGGGGCTCGCCCTGGAGATCTGACTCCAATGCCTCCAGGAGTGAGACAATGCCGGTCATGGTCTGGCCCACGCCATCGTGCAGGTCATGCCCAACGCGCGCCTGTTCCTGCTCCACGACGCGCAGCACCTCCTGCTGCAGACGATAGCGCTCCGTCATGTCAGTGCCGGTAACCACGATGCGATCCAGACTGCCATCGGGTTTGAAGGTGCCGGTGCTGCGCAGTTCGACACTGCGCCACTCTCCGCTTTTCGTCCGCAGGCGTGAATCAGTGGGCGGATTCTTCTCGCCGCGCAGCAACCGCGCGAAGCGCTCCTTCGAACGCACCGTCTCTGCGGCATCCATGAGACCGATTTCCCAGGGTGTCTTGCCAATCACTTGCTTTTTGGTGTACCCCATGGCCTCGATGAAGGCCGCATTGGCATGCACGAAGCGTCCTGCCATATCCAGCCCGATGATGAACGCGTCGGTGTGGGTCACGAGCGCCTGGTTGTAGGCCAGTTCAAGGCGGTAGTTGAGTTCCGCCTGCTTGCGCTCCGTAATGTCCTTCACCACTGCAATGTGACGTAGCGGTGGTTCACCGAGCCGCCACATCGGCGAAACGGTCTGATTGATCCAGGTCAGCTCCCCGTTCGGAGCCACGTTGCGTTTCTCCATGTGAAAACTGGAGATTCTTCCAGCCTTGAGCTCCTCCATCTGATTCAAATCATCCTGCAGATCGTCCTGATAGGTGACGTCCATGAAGGTCATCTGCAGCATTTCCTCACGGCTGCGCCGGTTGATCTCGCACATGCGCTGATTCACACTGAGATAGCGGCCGGATGGTGTGTCGATCACGGCCACCCCCACCGCCGCCTGTTCGAAGATGGCGCGAAAGCGCTGCTCACTTTCCTGAAGTTCCTGCTCCACCCTTTTACGCTCTGTGATGTCTTCAATCACGGCGACATGGCGCAAAGGCGGCTCACCGGGAAGCCACATCGGAGAAACCGTCAGGTTCACCCATTTGACGGTACCGTCTGGCAGCAAGTTGCGTTTCTCCAGATTGTAGCTGCGGATCTTTCCTGACTTTAATTCTTCCATGCGCTGCATGGACTTCGGCAGATCCTCCGGAAAGGTAGTATCCTTATAGGTCATTCGCAGCATCTCATCACGAGTACGTTGATTGATTTCGCAAATACGCTGGTTCACGTTGAGAAAACGTCCCGTGGCCGTTTCCATCTCTGCCACGCCAACGGCAGCCTGTTCAAATACCGCACGAAACCGCTGCTCGCTCTCCAGCAACGCGCCCTCCGTCTGCTTGCGGTCTGAGATGTCGGAGATGGTGCCGGTCATGCGCACCGCCTCTCCCTGCTCATTCCAGTCGGCTTCACCACGGGTGAGGAACCAGCGATACTCGCCGTTCTTGGTGCATAACCGCAGTTCCACCTGATAGGGGACACGATGCTCGAAATGCGCCTTGCGGGCGGCTTGCACTCTTGGCCAGTCATCCGGGTGCAGCCGGGACATGAATGACTCCTGATACTTGCCCAGATGATCGGTCCCGGCAAAACCCAGCATCATCTTCCAGCGAGGCGACAGATAGGTTTCGCCTGTTAAAAGATTCCACACCCACAAACCGTCCGTGGTGGCACGCTTGGCACGCGCATAACGCTCCTCGCTAACC
Source organism: Verrucomicrobia bacterium 12-59-8 (assembly GCA_002279765.1). The sequence goes on from NCCR01000074.1 coordinate 13,790, forward strand.
TGCAGCGCCTGCCTACGTTCTTCGCGTTCAATGGCCAGTGCGGCAAGACGTGCGGCGGCGGTGATCGCCTGCAACTCCATCTGGTCCGGCGCGTGGATTTCCCGACGATAGCAGGCGAAAGCCCCCAGCACATCCCCGGATCCGCTCACCACCGGCTCCGACCAACAGGCACGCAATCTGGCTTTCTCCGCCAGTTTGTGAAAGGGCTCCAACTGCGGATCCGCCAGGACATCCGCACAAATCACCCTCCGGCCGGTGAAAGTGGCCACACCACAAATGCCGTTGTCTGCTGAGATGGGTGTTCCATCCAGCGCTTTCCTCACATACTCGGGCAGACTGGGAGCAGCCGCCAGATGCAGCCGTGTCCCGGTTTCATCCGCGAGCATTATACTGCAGCGCATGCCCGGGTGACCTGCCTCTACACTGCATACTATGGCCTCCAGTACGGCGTCGCAGGGCGCCCCCTCCACGATCAGCTGCAGGTTATGAGCCTCGCGTTCTTCGGCCGCCTTGCGCCGGGAGATGTCTTCCAGCGTGCCCGTCATGCGGAGGGCGCGATGCTGTTCATCACGACGAATGACCTTGCCGCGACTCATCACCCATTTCCAGGAACCATCCTTGCAACGCATGCGGAACTCCCGTGCAAAATCGTCAGCGCGCTGCGTCAGATGATCATTCACCGCCAGTTCGGTTTCCAGCAGATCATCGGGATGCACCATGGCCTGCCAGCCAAGCTCCGCTCCTCCGATAGGCTCATCTGAACCATAGCCGAGCATCATCTTGAACTGGCTGGAGCGGAAGAAGGTATTGCGCGTGATGTCCCAGTCCCACACGCCAAAACCCGAGCTCTCAAGGGCGAACTTCCAGCGTTGCTCGCCCTCCTGCAGGCGCTGCTCCGCCAGCACACGCTCCGTAATGTCACGGCCAACGGACTGCATCTCCAGCAATTCTCCATTCGAATCAAAGAAGCCGCGATTGACGAACTGCATCCAGCGCACCTGCCCTTTGCCGTCATGCACCCGGTTTTCGATCACAACCACCGGATTTTTCGGTGTAAGCATCCGCAGCATGGACTCGATCAACAGCATATCGGCAGCCACCACAAAGGGCCGCCATGGCAGACCAATCAATTCCTCACGCGTCTTGCCAAAGAAGCGACAGTACACCTCGTTTGCATAAGTGAATGTGCCATCTGGAAGAAAGCGGCAGATTGTCTCGGTCAGATCCTCCACCACCATGCGGTGGGGATCTGATGTCTGGAGCGCATGCGATGCAGCAGGCGGCGTAGTAGTTCGGGTCTTGTGTGTCTTCATGCAGGCACAGCCGCAGCATACCCCTGCGGAGCGCACAAGCCACCACAGAGATGCAGTATTAAGGAATGTATCCCATCGACTTCATCCACTCCGCCACGCGGTTTGGCCAGTCGTTCACCGGTCCGCCGCTTTTGCGCATGCCGAAACCGTGGCCGCCTTTGGCGTAGATGTGCAGTTCGCAGGGGATGTTGAGCTTTTTGTATTCGAGGTAAAGCAGGGCACTCGCGCTGGCCGGCCATGGATCATCGCCCGCGTGAACCAGGCACATGGGGGGTGATTTGGCGGTGACCTCAAAACCAGGCAGCAGATGCGTGATGTCCTCTTTGCTAACGAGATAGGCCGGGTAAACCGGAATGGCGAAATTTGGGGTCGCGTCCTCGACATCCAGCGCAGGATCCGATGTGTAGGTCCGCGCGTTCGCATGCAGAGCCGTCATCACGGTCAGATGTCCGCCGGCGGAGAAGCCGAGAATGCCGATGCGGTCGGGCTTGAGGCCCCACGCCTCCGCATGATGACGGATCACACCCATCGCGCGCTGTGCATCCTGCAAAGCCTCGCGGCCGGGGTCCTTTGGATCGCGCTTCGGCACGCGGTATTTCAGCAGGATGCCGGTGACGCCGTGTTGATTGAGAAATTCACATACCTGCGAGCCCTCATGCTCATAAGCCAGGATGCTATAGCCGCCGCCAGGGCACACTAACACCGCCGTGCCGTTCGGCTTTTCGGGTTGGAAGACGGTGATGATGGGATCGGTCACGTTCGTGATGCGCTGCACATCATCTGCCGATTTTTTCGGCACTTCTTTCTCAGCCTCGATCTTCACCCCAGGCTGTTCCGGTGCGCCGCCGGGCCAGAGTTTGACAACGATCGGTTCGGCGGAAAAAAGGGACGAAGAAACAAATAGAAGGGCGGGAATGAGCTTCATGGTGCCGCCATTGGAGCGGAAATCACCGAGCAACGCAAGGCAGCATCATCGCATCCCGCATGCCGTGGAGGATTTTTTTGTCCGCTGGGCAGACCGTGGCCAGCACCCCGCCGAGAGCCGGGTCATCGTCCTCTTCGGACGTGGCAAAATAATACGGGCAGAGCCGCACCCGACTCTGCATCGCCCGCGTAGCTTGCTTGTCTTCGTCCCAAGCCGGATGCGTGACCACTCTGGCGCGATGAAACTCTTGGAGTACGAACGGATTTGTCGGGAAGCTCGCCAGGGCCTCATCAATCGCCGCGCCCCACTGCTCCTGTGAGAGGTCATGGCCGATGAACACGCCTCGAGAACCCCAGCCGCGCTCGGAAAAACCACTGATCTTCAGGACGAGCTGCCGCTGCTTGCCACCAAAGGCTTTCATCTCATGCCAGCTCTGAATGTCCAGCTTCGGCCACACAGCGAAGGGAGGTAATGGCACTGGATCGACAACCCAACCCATGGGGATGCATTGCTGCAAAAGCGCCAGGTGCTCAGCACTCAGCGCCGACTTCCAATAATCTGCCAACGTGGGGGACCAAAACAAGGCGAGCCACAATTTTTCTTCGAGGAAGGCTTTGATCGGAGGCGTGAAGCTCAGCTCACCGCGCTCAGCCATGCGGAGCATCACGTCAGCATTTTCAACATTCGCGAGATCAAACAGCTCGAAGAAGCGGTAGATCGCCGCGCCGTTGAGTTCGTAGGGTTGCACCTCCCATGGCCGCAGTACCCGGCGGCCCAGTCGATCCGCCAGCCAGCTCATTTCAGGGAGGTAATCGCCCGATTCACGCGAGATGAGGATGTCCTCGCTCGGAAATGCGGCGGCAAACGCCTCGATCATTCCCGAAGCCCCACCGATCACGTCTTGACCCAGCGTGGCATAGGTTTCATTCAGCCACGCCGTCAAACCGATGCCGCCGGGAAGCGAATCCAGCTCTGAGATGGTCACGCCGGTTTCGGTAAGCACCAAGTCCGGGCGCAACACGCGCGGCAGGTTTTCATGCCAGCGCGGGTTGCGACCGAGTTCGACCACCCGCTGCGGCTTGCCTTGATCCAGCAGTTTTGCCACCCATGGATAGGTCTCGTCAAAGTACAACTGATTGCACGCGCGCTGGAACGCGCGCAGTGCGGGACCCAGATTGCGGATTAACGCCACTGTCTTCGCATCCAATGCGAACGCCTCAGGAGAAAGCACCCATTCCTTCTCCGCAAAGAAGCCCTGCTCCGGGAAGGAAGCGCGGATTTGGGAGATGGATTCAGCAGCAGATACTGACATTGAAAACGATTACGACGGACAAATGCATCTGTCTCACTTCACTTCTGCCACCTTCGCATTTCCCGAAGGCAGCGTGCGAATGCGTTGGGTTGGGCTGAGGCCGTATTTGTCGGGCTGGTACATGGCTTCGATTCTCGCAGGCGGAGCGGTGGTGTCGCCTTCGGCGATGACGCGGGCGAGGTATTGAAGGCTGAATTTGCCTTTGGCGGGCGCGAAATCGGTGAAGAACAGGGCGCGGTCAGTGCGGATTTCGCGGTGGTCGCAGAACCAAGCCTGGGTGCCGTCGGGTAGTTGGTCGCCTTCGCGTTCGCTCTGGGTGCCGAACTCGGGATTGATGGCTTCGAAGACGGCGGGGAGGGCGTCATCGATGGCAAGGTAGCGGTCGCCACCGCCGATTTCAATTTTGAGCGTGACGACGACCATGTCGCCGACGCGGAGGTCATCGGTGCCGGATGTGGAGCCGTCCATGTTCAGTTCTTCGTAGCTGCGCTCGATGGCGTAGCCTTTGTTCTCACCGGCGAAGTCACGCTGAGGCGGGAAGCTGTGAGCTTCGATGCGGCCGTAGATCTCGCGACCTGCGGGGAGTTCGACGCTGAGCGGCTTGGCACTGAGTGCCTCATTAAGCGCAAAGTTCACATGGGTGCTGGAGAATCCGGCGGCGAGATTGAGCGGCACAGCCTGGGTGTCCCAATGACCGGTGGCGGCAAGTGGTTCGCCGACTTTCTTCAAGCTGCGCTCATAAGCGGCCAGGGCGGTGAGGGTCCAAGCATTGGTGAAGGTGTTGCCCCATTCGCCACGGCCGTTGCGGGATTGCAGAATCGAGACGGCGAGAGACTCCGCGTCCTCGGTGAGGCCGAGATGCGTGTAGCAGATCAACCGTAGCGCCTTGTTTGCGCCGTTGCCGGCCCAGTAACTCCACACGGCAGGGCGCGGCGCAGGGGCGGGTGTCGCCTTGGTCTTGGTTTCAGTTTTGGACTTGGCAGTGGCGACCTTGGGCTTGCCGTCGGCATTTGCAGGAGAGGGATGCTCGGCAGGTTTCCAGCCAAGCGTGTCCTTGATCTGCTGCTCGGGTGCATTGCTCAGGCACATGGAAAGCGCGAGGTAAAGTCGGGCGATTTCAGGCAGGTGCTCGCGCCTGCCAAACAGCAGGTTCTGATAGGCAGGCTCGGGTTTGCCAGCCTTCGCGAGGGTGTAGAGCGCCAGAGCGGAATCGGTGATGTTGTAGAGGTCTTTTTCCTCATCGAGACCACGCAGCTTTTTCGAGAGGAACTCAACGAGCTTGTTGATCGCATCCGCAGGCACGTCGGCACCTTGATCTCGCGCACGCAGCAGCATCATGCCGCCATAGGCACTGCCCCAGAAGCTAGACTCGGTGCCACCGGGCCAGTAGGCGAGACCGCCTTCATCCGTGGTCATTTGCAGGAGCTTGTCCACACCCGCCTGCACCACCTGCTTGGCCTTCCCACCGCCGAGCAGATCTGGGAACAGCGGCTCGTATTTGCCGAGCGCAAGCCAGGGCATCGTGGCAGAGGTGGTCTGCTCGACGCAGCCATACGGATATTGGAGCACGTAACTGAGCGCATCACGGGCTTCATAGAGACGGCTGTTGCTAATGCCCAATGAAAGCGATCCGTCGCCTTCGAGCAGCGCAGGGTTCACGTCCTTGATGAGGTTCTCGTTCGGCTCATCAGCTTTGAGGCGCGTGTAGCTCACATAGCGCAGCTCAGGCACGGGATGATTCACTTCAAAGGTCGATTCCGTGCCATCGCTGGCAGCCACCGGCCAATCTACGCCGCGTGCGGTCCATTTCCATTTTGCGGTGCCGAGTTGCACGAACTGCACCGGGAAGGCGGTGGCGGCAGTTTCACCAGCTTTGATTTGAAGGATAACCTTCTGCTGCTTGGCGCTGCCGCCAGTGTCGGCCTTGAGGGAAGCAGGAACGAAATCGCGCTTCTCTTGAATGAAGTCCGCCGTGCCATCGAGTTCGAGTGTGACCTCCACAGCACCAGCGTTTGGCGTGGTGTTGTGAACCACGGCTTTCACAAGGAATTCGTCGCCAAGACGGGCAAAACGCGGCACGGCGGGCTCGATCATGAGAGGCTTGTTGATCTTGAAGGCGGATTCGCCACTGCCAAAAAGGTCCACTCCATGTGCAGCGACCGCCATGATGCGATAGCGCGTGAGATTGTCCGGCGCGGTGACGCTGGCGGTCAGCCTGCCCTGAACATCCGTGGTGCCGGAGGCGAGCCACAGCGGTGTCACGATGAAGTTTTTGCGGATATTCGCGTCCGGCCCGTTGCCGTCGCCATCACCACCACCGACGACGAAGCCTTTGTTGCCACGGTCGCGTGCTGAGGCCTCTTCAGACAGCAGATTGTCGAAGGAGGTAAAGCTGTCGATGGCAAGAGGCAGCTCGGCGTGGAAATACGCAGAAGGATCGGGCGTCTCATACTTCATAAGACTCAGCACGCCTTCATCGACGGCGTAGAGCGTCACGTCCGCACCTGACACGGCGGCGCCTTTGGCATCGGTGATCGTCGTGGTGATCTTCACCTCTTCCGCAGGACGCACTTCCTCATGATCCGGCTTCACTGCAAGTTTCAGCTCCTTCGCATCAGAGTCCACGGTCAGTGCGCAGTAACCCACGCGATACTCTGGCATTTTGTGCTGCTTGGTACTGGCTGCGGAACCACGAATGACGATGACAGAGACGAAGACATTGGGAAACTCGTCTTCACCGAGCGGCACGCGGATGATGGGATTTTCGAGCGTGATTTCGGTGACAAACTGGCGATGCAGCTTGTTGCGCTCCACGGTGACGAGCGCGGTCCCGGCGATGGGCGTTTTGACCACGATGACAGCGTCCTCGCCGGGCTTGAGGGTGGATTTCTCCGGCTGGAGGTTCATGCGATTGCCGTCCTCCATCGCCCAGGGGAATTCGTTGCCTCCGACAGCGTAGAACGGCATGCGGGAGAGCACTTTGGTGCCTTTGGCGTCCACTGCCTCGGCGGTGACAAAATATACACCGCCTGCTGCGGGAGTGAACGGAATGGTGGCAGAAGGAGCCGAACCCGCAGTGACGGCTTTCAAATCGAAACTCTGCTTCAGTTCCTCACGCAGGATGACCTGATCTTTGGTCGTCGATCCGCCGCCAGCGGTGGCGATTTTGAGCGTGTGGTATTCCTGACGCTCGACTTTGAGATCAATGTGTACATCGCCTGCGGTGGGAGCGCCTTTGGAATCAATTGCGACGACTTCAAGCTGCAACGCCTTGCCAGCGGCGCCGAAATACTCAGGACCTTTGAGGCCCAGCAGGAAATTCGCACCGGGCACTTCAAACTCTGTCGAAGCACTGATGGTCTGCTCGTTGATGTCGGTGACTTCGGCGTTCACACGCACGCGCTGTGGCAACGCAGCACGGTCTGGCGGCGGCTGTGGCATTTCGAGCGTGGCGGTGCCGTCTTCCGCCAGGAAGAGATTGCCATTCACGAACCACTCGTTTTCCACATCGTCATTTTCATGACCGGCATAATCGCCATCGGCATCACGATCCTGTGCGTAATGCGACCACGAAGGTGCTTCGCCGAAATGATACTGACTGTAGGCCTCCGGGGCTTCGTAGTCGCGCTGTGAATTCGCGCTCCACTGCACCTTGGCGACGGAGAGCGCCTTGCCCATGTAATAGTTCGCACTGAGCGGCAGGTGGATGCGGTCTGGCTGAAACTTGATTGTTTTCGTGTCGAGCTTCACCTCAAAGGTGTTTGGCTTGTAGTCGTCGATGCGGAAGGTCATGCCGCCGCCGTCATTGCTCTGACTGTTCGGATTGGCCGCTTTGAGGTTAATCGAGAGATCATACCAGCCGGCAGGGCCGGTGGGCAGCACAACATCATCCGCCCAGGCACCGCTGGCGGTGAACGTTACCGGTTTGTCGATCACAATGCGGTAGCGTGGATCACGGATCACGAGACGTCCCTGCGCGGGGGCTTGATCGAGGCTCAAATCGTCACCGATGAGGAGACGGGTGTGCGCCTTGAAATGAGCCGTGTCACCGGGCTTGTAGAGCGGACGGTCGGAAAACACAAACGTGCGCCGCTGCGGCTTCCAGACGTTTTCATAGGCCTGCGAGATGTCGTAGGGGACGGCAATGCCGCTGTCGCTGCACTCGATGACGGCGCAGTCGCCATTCTTTTCAGCAAGCACGAATGCAGGCGTGGCTCCCGGTGCGGTGGCGATGCCGCTGGCATCGGTGTCACCGTAGCCGATGAGTTTCAAATCGGCATCGACAAGGGTGAGACGCACGCCTGGAACAGGCCGCCCTGTCTCCAGCGAAGTCACGAAGACCATCGACTCGCGGCCGTTGCTCTTTTGCATAATACCCAGATCCGTGAACTGCACGAGTGTCTGAGTGACGACGCCTTTCTGCTCGATCCCATGAGCCGCAGTGCCTTCAAGTTCGATGAACAGCGGCGCAGCAGGGAAATCGCCGAGCACTTCGCGCCAGTTCAGCTTCAGGATCTCGCTGTGATCCAGCGGCTTGTTCACTGGGAAGCTACGATCAAACACCTGCGTGCCGGGGTAGGCATCGATGGACTGCGTCTTGTAAGCCGCCTTTTGTTTGTCGTTGCCGTAGTAAGCGGTGCGATAGGCGCGGTATTGATCGAGAGCTTTGAGCAGTTCGGGACCGTTGAGCCTCTTCGCCCGCACGCGCACCTGCTTCACGTTTGCGGCGCTGAATTCATAATTCGCATCGCCTTTGGCCAATTGCGCATTGATGAAGGTTGGCGCGGCCAGATAGGGTGGGTTGGGGATGAAAGTGACCTCGTTTTTGTAGTTGGCCTGCAACGGCAGGTTGTCCCCCGAGGTCATCTCCCTATCGACGGTGACGGTGTATTTCTTGTTCACTTCAAAAGGCCCGGTGAAACGCAGCGTGCGACCGAGAATCTCGATCTTGAGACCAGTCAGCGGTGCCTCACTCTTGTTTGTCCCAGCCGCCTTCCGGATGGTGACGAAAGGCGCGATTTTCTGAGCATAAGCCTCAGTCATCTCTTTGGTCATTTCATCATTCGTCGGAGGCAGGACGCGCTTATTGAAATCGACATCGATGTAGTAGTCGCTGTCGAACGGTGTATGCGCCTCGACCTCGCGCACCTCGAAGGGTTTGATCTCGCCGAGCTGGATGTCGTCACCGGTGGCGATTTGATTGATGCCGGAGGTGTTGCTGAGAGTTTCAGCAATGGTGAGACGCCATTTGCCAATGGAAAGCTGAGTTTCAGGCTCAACAATGATGGCGCTGAGGCGGGCAGCAGCATCCCCCACGGAAGGTTTTACCTTGGAGATTTCCTCCGCCCAGGTCGCCTGCGGCTCGGTGTCCATGCGAGTAAAGTCCTTGCCTGTGGCGTGGCGAACTTTGACGGCGACCGGCTGAGGCGATGATTCAGAGACGAACTTGATGTGCTTGACGACTTCCGCAGGCGTCACGCTGTCATTGAACTCGAAGAGAAAACGCGGAGAGCGATTCTGAGCATCGTCGTCGAACCAGCGTGGATGCTGATCGATGATGCGAAAGCGAGCGCTTTCCACGGAATCGAGTTTTTCAGCGGCAAGGGTTTTGCCTGCGAGGTCGGTCAAACCAGCGCACAGTTTGAACTCGTAGCTGGCGGCGAACTTCGGCGACTGTGTGAGATGAAACTGGCCGCTGCGGGTGCTCGTCCACTCAAACGTGCCGGTCAGCTCGGGTATGACAACCAGGGGCGAAGTGGGCGCGCTTTTGCCTATTTGATCCTTCGCGACCATCGGCGTTGGAAACACGACTTCGATGGTCGAATCCGGTGCCAGCTCCTCAGGATTGATGGTGATGTCCGCGTGCAGTTCCTGCGGCGGCGGCATTTTCACGTCGGCACGGCTTTTGGGCGGAGCCGCGTGGGAGAGGGCAAAGACAGAAACAAACGCCAGCGTCATGGCTGGCAGCAGCGCGAGGCTGAAAGAGGTTTTCATGGCGAACAGTGGGTTCGCCCTGAGAGTAGCACGCCCCCCGGAGGGGCGAGGACATTTTTGGAGAGTTTTTGGAAACTTGAAAATGCCTCAGTGCAACGCCCATACCAATGCACCAGCCGGTTTTTGAGACGGTCACGAAAAGTATCACCTAAAAAAGCCTAAATTAATTGCTACCCGCCTTAAAACAAGAAGATTTGACACGTCAAAAGAAGCCTCCTTATTATTGCTGTAATGAACTTTCAAAGATACGTCGCATCAATTGCCCTTGCTATCTTCGCTGTCGGATCATCCTCACTCCTGTTGGCTGAATCGGATTCATATACCGATCAAATCAACTTGAAAGCCATTGTAGATTTTTCGTCGGTGAAAATACAAGCCAACAAACTGTGGTTTGTAAATGGTCCCTATACAGTGCCCACCAAAATATCTGTCATGGGCCGCAAATGGGAGCCAAAATGGCCGGACAACGTCACCAGCGAAGCGTTCACTAATTTCAAAAAGCCACTAAAGCCTTTTGAAAACGCCACCATCAAACTAAGCACGATGAGTGGACGAGGCTTGGTGCAGATCAAAGAACAACCGACAGCCGCCAATCAATGGACACTTACGATTGAGATTGTCGATCCACCGGCGGGCGTTGATGAATACTCATTGCGCATTTCATGGTGAATCACCTTTGCCCAATACTTTGATCGGTCGAAAGCTCACAACTTTATAACGAGCATTCAGATGCCTGCCCCCGCGCCCAGGCATCTGCATCAATCAGTTCCTCCAAAGAGGGATGCGCGATGACCTTATGCGCCGTCATGACACGCTCCACCGTCTGCCAGATGCCGGGGAATGGGATCTTGCCGTGGAGGAAGGCCTCGACGGCGACTTCGTTGGCGGCGTTGAGAACGGCGGGCAGGGTGCCGCCGATGGTGCCGGCGTGTCGGGCGAGATTGAGCGCTGGGAAATCGTCCACCCGGGGCGCTTCGAAGTGCAGCGCGCCGACTTTGGCAAAGTCGAGCGGCTTGAGATTGTTCGTCACGCGGTCAGGCCAAGTGACGGCGTATTGAATTGGGAAGCACATGTCGCTGTGGCTGAGCTGCGCGATGACGCTGTGGTCGGCAAATTCGACCATGCTATGGACGATGCTCTGCGGATGCACGACGACCTCGATTTTGTCCATCGGCACGTCGAAAAGCCACTTGGCTTCGATCATCTCAAGGCCCTTGTTGAACAGGGTGGAGCTGTCGATGGTGATCTTGCGGCCCATGGTCCAGGTGGGATGCTTCAGCGCCTGCGCCAGGGTGACGCCAGGCAGTTGATCCGCAGGCAGCGTGCGGAAGGGACCGCCGCTGGCGGTGAGCAGGATGCGCTGGACGGCGCTGTGCCGGTGGCCTTCGAGGCACTGGAAGATGGCGTTGTGCTCGCTGTCCACGGGCAGGATGTTCACGCCTTTGCGCTTGGCGGCCTCGGTGACGGCTTCGCCGGCCATGACGAGAATTTCCTTGCTGGCCACGGCGAGGTGCATGCCGCGCTCAATGGCGGCAAGCGCTGGTGCGAGGCCGGCGGTGCCGACGATGGCGACGAGCACCATGTCGGCGTCGGATTCGTTGACGAGATCGACCAGCCCCTGCGTGCCCGTATGCACCACGACATCCGCAGGCAGCAGCACGCGCGCTTTTTCAGCAGCGGCGGCATCGGTAAGCGCCACCTGCTTCACGCCGGTCTCGCGGACCTGCTCGACGAGAGCCTCGACACTGCAGTTCGCGGCCAATCCGACGATCTGCATGCGCTCGGGAATGTCGCGGGCAACTTTGAGGGCACTGGTGCCAATGGAGCCGGTGGAGCCGAGGAGGAGAACTTTGCGCATCACGAATGCTTGCTTTGGCTTATCGTGCGATGGCGGACAAGTAAAAATAAAACACCGGCGCGGTGAAAAGCAGGCTGTCGGTGAGATCGAGGATGCCGCCGATGCCGGGGAGCGTGGTGCCGCTGTCCTTGATGGCGACGCAGCGTTTGAGCACGGATTCAGCCAGATCCCCCGTGACGGCTGTGGCGCAGAGCACCGGGGCGAGGATCATGCCGTGCATCCAGGTGAGAGGAGCCAGTTTTTCTGGCATCCAGTACATGAGCGCAGCAGCGGCACCGAACGAACCGATGAAAGCGCCAACAAAGCCCTCCCACGATTTCGCGGGGCTGATGTGCGGGATCATTTTGTGCTTCCCGAAGAGCACGCCGAACACGTAGGCCCCCATGTCGCTGAACTTGGTGACCATGATGAGGAAGAGCACGAGAAAGATGTCTGTGATGCCCTTGCCATCGGCATGGAAGTACATGAGCCGCACCATGAAACCGAAGAAGATGACGGTGTAAACAGTGCCAAAGACGGTGTTGAAGATGCGCTGCAGGGTGGTAGCGCCTTCGAGCTGATGGCGGTAGCAGAGGATGAAGGAGCCGTGCACGCTGGCGGTGAGCGCCGCGAGATCGAACTCCATGGGCGGCGCCTTGTGGCGCGAGGTCGTGTACCAGATCACCACGCCCCAGTAAGTGATGCAGATGACGAAGCCGAGCGCGTTGAAGGAGCGAGCGTGCGGGTCATTGCGCAGCAGCCTGAAATATTCGACGGCACCCGCAACGCCAAAAAATCCAGTGATGGCGATGACCAGCCAAGTATTCTGCCATTCCAAAAAGGCCACCGAAAGCAGCGACCACAGAAGCAAGGTGCTGAACAAACGGGACGCGAAAACCCGACGCTTGCTGGGCGCGGTTTTCGGCGTGGCTGCTGCGGTTTCGGACATACTGCGGGTTGGGGTGCGCCATTTAGAGCCCATCCCGCAGGCGAGAGCAATGCGATTTCGCATTTGGTCTTGCTTCATGCCCAGTTAATTTCAAAAAGCTCATGGCGGCATGCGTCATCCAGCCCGGCCTGGAGTCGTGAGGCAAAGCTGCGGCAGACAGTACTTCCGCAGGCTTTTTTGATCACAGCCCGCCGGCAAAAAACATGCGCAGCTCATGCAGCCCCTGCCCTTCGGCGCAGACTTCGGCGAGATTCGACACGGCAGCGGGGATGTGCTGCTCGTAGTGTGGTTTGCCAAGATTGCGGCTGAGATTGGCGTACGCACCGATGGCCTGCATGAGACGCTGAGCGGCGCAGAGGTAAAACACTTCGCGCACGTTATTGAGCGCCAGACCGCGATGCTCCGCATAGTAGCTCAGCAGGCAGGCGCGCTCTGTCCTCGTGAGGGTCACATACGGATCATAGAGCAACGAGGCGAGATCGTATTCGGCGAGGCCGAGACGCAGGCCCTGGTAATCGACCAGCCACGCGTCCTGACCGCGAATGAGTACGTTCTGGCTTTGAAAATCCCGATGCACCAAGCAGCGCGGCAGGCGGGCCAGGCGGCGGCGGAGCTGCCTGAGCGTCTCATGGGCGGCGTTGAATTCGGCATTGGAAATTTCGCGCCCGAGATAGCCGCGCACATAATGTTCAAGGAAGTAACCCTGCTCCCATTCGTAGAGCGCTTCATCAAAGCCGGGTTCGAGTTCATCGCTGTCAGCCTGCGACAGTGTTTTTTCTCCAACCCCGTGAAACTTCGCCGCTTCACGCAGGGTGGCCTGATACAGCGGGAGGCGCCGGTCCCAGGGGTGGTCGTTGAAGGATTGCAGGTCGATGCGACCCAGATCCTCCAGCCATACGCACAGGCGCTGTGCATCGAAGGCATATACCTGCGGCACATGCGCGCCGATTTTCTTCAGGCGGTAGGTGGCGGGGACGAACTTCGGATTGTCACGACGCGCCAGGGTATAAACCATGAGGATCATCGGCGCACGATCAACCTGCCAGTTGAGGCGGTAGAAATGGCGGTCGGACGCCCCCTTGAGGATCACCTCCACATCACACGGCGTGCCGTTCAGTTCAGGAAACTGTTCGCGGGTGAAAATGAGCAGGGCCTCGTGTTCGGGGAGCATGGTTGGGAAATGTGGAATGACGAATGCGAAACGACGAATGTCCAACGCAAAGCCTCGGCTTCCTAAAAATCGACGTCTTCAGCGCTCCCCGCCGCCGTGATGCCGCTGCGGACGATGCAGCGCTTCAGCACTGAACCGGCCTGCACCCGGCCGCCGGGCCAGACGATACAGTCCTCCAAGTGTACCCCGGCTTCTATCGCAGCCCCGGCACCGATGACATTGATGCCACGCAGCACGGCCCCGGCTTCGATGTGAGCCGTTGGATCGATCGCCGGGCCATACATGCCGTTCAAAGCTGAATGGGCTGACAAATAGGCTGTGCGGCTGCCCAGATCCCACCAACTGCCTTCGTCAATCACCACGGCCCCGAGCTTAGCCCCGGAGCGGATCATGTTGAGAAAAATGGGAATGACGGACTCGATCTTGCCGGGGGTGATCCAGTCGTGAATGGCGGGATCGCAGGCGTAAATGCCGGTGAAGAGGTATTTCCCTTCGTCACCGGTGCCGAGCTTGTTGCGGATGTCGGTGACGAGGCCACGCCGGGGATCAAGGGCGATGTGCAGGGACGGTCCATGACTGCGCAGGACCAAGGTGACGAGGTTGCCGTTTTCACGATGCTCGGTGAGCAGCGGTTTCAGGGGCAGGTCGGTCAGGATGTCGCCGTTATAGACAAGAAAAGGTTCGTTGCCGAGCAGATCGCGCACGTTAGCAATGCCGCCGGCGGTTTCGAGCCGCACCGGGCTTTCGTTGCGGAACTGGATCGGCGTCCCGTGATAGCTCTGATCAGGAAAGGCCTGGGCATAAGCTCCCGGGATGTGGTGCGTGTTTACCACCAGGCGTGACACGCCCGCCGCCATCAGATGATCAAACGCATACGTGATCAGCGGCCGGTGAAACACCGGAACCAGCGGCTTCGGAAGCTGCTCCGTCAACGGTTTCAGCCTCTCGCCAATGCCTGCTCCCAAAAGTGACGAGCACTACAATGCCCGCCACGGCAATCACCGTCGGCAGCAGGTATCCTCCGCCTGAACCGGTTCCACACAGCTCACACACGCCCTCAAGGCTGTCCGGCAGCTCACCTGCGGGCTGCAGGGATTCCGCAGTGATGGGCGGCGGTGCCTTGGTGCGCGGCGTGAAGGTTTTCAAATCCAGCACGTAGCTCGTTTCACCGGGAAAGAGAATTTGGTATCGCTCCACTTTCCTGCCGAGGGCGGTGTTGTGATAGAGCACACTCAGAGTTCCCGCCGGCAGGGCTTTGATCGAGTAGCCAGTGCTGCCGGCAGGAAGCTTGGTACGCCAGGTGCCCGTGAGCATGACCGGATCTTCTGGCAGCTTCAGTGGCGCATTTTCTGCCGCAGTGAACTCCCATGCTAGGTCGGGCTTTACCTCCGTCACGGGATCGAGGACGACCTCCACCACCTTCTGCACATACTCACGGGCCTGGGCCTTGAGTTTTTCCTGCCGCTCTGCTGGCGTGACGCCTAGGTCGGCATTGGTGAGGTAAGGTGCCACATTGGGGTCCGGCAGGAAGCTGCGCGGATCAATCTCCACCTGGAGCATCCAGTCGCCGCTTTGCTCAAAATGGGCACGTACCGCCACATCCGGCAGAGGATGCGCCAGCAAGGGAGTGGCGAGCGCCATAAGGGCGAGCATGCAGAGGCTGGTTGCCGAGTTCTTCATCCAGCTAGCGTGGCACAGGCCAGGGCCGTGTGACGAGCTTTTTTCAAATACCCCACATTTTTTGATTGTCAGGGGGTATAGCTTTCGTTTTGAATGGGTGCAAATCCGCTCGGTCACTTCCTGACGGAAAGCCATCCACACTCAAACTCAACATGAAATCCATCCTCACCACCCTCACCACCCTCGCCGTCCTCGGCCTCTCCGTGTCCGCCTTCGCAGGCTGCGGCAAAACCGAAACCACCAGCGGCAAGCTCAAGTCCGTTGACGCTGACTCCAAGTCCATCGTGATCGAAGCCGACGGCAAGGACGTCAAGCTCACCCTGACCGCCGCCGTCACCGACGCTGACAAGCTCGTCGGCAAGAAAGTGACCGCCGTCAGCTCCCACAAGAAAGTGGAGTCCCTTAAGGAAGGCTGATCTCATTATAGAGGTGATCTTTTCACCCATGAAGCCCGGAAGCGACCCTTTCGGGCTTTTTCATGTCCGCGTCCTGAACCACGGACGGATCGAAATCACATTTATTCTTGAGATTGCCTGAAATAACACGTTTTATTTCTCCTCTATATGCTGCGCACAGGTCATCCGGCCTCTGCCAGACCAAGACATCCACACCACATCATTATGAAATCGCTTCTCACCCTTGCCCTTGTCTCCACCAGCCTCCTGCTGAGCAGCTGTGCCAACGGCCATTGCATCTTCGCCAAGAAGAAAGAGACCTGCACCTCCTGCTGCACTCCTGCCGCCAAGACCTCAGCCAGCGCCTGCTGCGCCACCCCGGCCAAGAAGAAGTAACCACTGGCAGATTCTATCTCAAAGCCCGGGGGCTCCACCTCCGGGCTTTTTTTGTGGCTGCACTGCGCCAATTTTGTCAGCCCTTGCGCTTGTTTTGGCGCAAATTGTTTAAACATGCACGCCGCATGCAAGTTTAACTCCATGCCCTCGTAAATCGAGGCATGCGGCTCAGCCTTTTCTCCGATTACTCCCTGCGCGTGCTGATGTTTGCGGCGCTGAAGGGGGAATCTTTTTCCCTCAGCGAAGTCGCGGAGGCCTATGCCATTTCGAGGCACCATCTGGTGAAGGTGGTGAACTACCTCGCCAAACTCGGCTACCTAGAAACACGCCGTGGCAGAGGCGGCGGCATCGCCTTGGGAATGCCAGCGGAGGACATCCGTATCGGCATGGTCGTGCGCCGCACGGAGGACACACCGTTCATCGTTGAGTGTTTCGACAAGCAGCACAACACCTGCCCCATCAACGGCTCCTGCCGCCTCAAAGGCGCACTCGCCCAGGCTGTGAACGCCTTTTACGAAACCCTCGACTGCCACACGCTGCGCGACCTCGTCGCCGGCTCCGCAGGTGCAGATATGAGGGTGACGTTGCTGTCACAGTAATGACTCAACCCGAATGACCAATGTCAAATTTACCAGCCATAGCTTGTCACTTTCCTAACCCTATGACGCGTTGCGCCTTCATTTTGCGTTCGGGCTTTGTCATTCTGGTTTCTTCATTCTTCCTCCACACACCACTTCGTTCCGAGGATGAGTACGAAAACGCCCCCATCCGCTACTCCGACACCACCCCCAACGATGCCACTCAGCGGCTCGAAAGCCTTATGGCTGCAGGAAAGGTGAAAATCGACCGCACCGATGCCTGGACTGTTTTGCGCGATGTGATGAAGCAGTTCGACATCCCGCAGGAGTCGCAGGTCATGGTCTTCTCTAAAACCAGCAAGCAGAATGACCGGATCAGCCCGCAGACGCCACGCGTGGTCTATTTCGGTGACAACGCCTACGTGGGCTACTGCCTCGGCGGTTCGATTGAGGTGGCCACCATTGATCCGAAGCTCGGCCCCATCTTCTACCTGCTCGATCCCGATGAGGAACCCGCCAAACCGCTGCACTTTCAGCGCGACAACAGCTGCCTGAGCTGCCACGGCGGGCCGTTCACGCCCGAGGTGCCCGGCGTCATCGTGCGCTCCGTGTATCCCGGCCCCGAAGGCCATCCGATCATGAGCCAGGGCAGCACCGTCGTCGATTCGACGACACCGTTCACCGACCGCTGGGGCGGCTGGTATGTCACCGGCAAACACGGCAGTGTCCTGCATCGTGGCAACGTCACCGCAAGCGAGAAAAACGATCAGACCATCGACATCGACTTCAAAGCCGGGGCCAACGTCACCAACCTCGCCAAATTCTTTGACGTCACCCCCTACAAGCGCAAGCAGAGCGACATCGTCGCCCTCATGGTGCTGGAGCACCAGACCAGCGTGCAAAACATCCTCACCAAGGCGAATCAGGCCGCCCTGCGTGCCATGCATATGCAGACCAGCCTCCAGCGCGAACTGGGAGAAACCGTCATGAGCGAACCCACTGGTACTGCGCGCCGCATCATCGACCACTGTGCCGAAGATGTCGTGGAGGCTCTGCTCTTCAAAGACGAAGCCGCCCTGCCCGACGGCGGCATCGAGGGTGATCCCGCTTTCCAGACCGCCTTCACCAAACACGCCCCGCAAAGCAGCGATGGCCGCAGCTTGAAGGACTTCCAGCTCCTCCACCGCCTCTTCAAGTACCGCTGCAGCTACATGGTCTATTCCCTCACCTTCCAGCACCTCACCGCGCCGCTGAAGCAAACTGTTTTCCACCGTCTTTGGAACGTCCTCGAAGGCAAAGAGACCACCGGCCAGTACGCTTACCTTAGCAAAAACGAATGCGGCCACATCCGACGCATTCTCGCGGAGACCCTAGCCGGAGCTCCGGCGGAATGGAAGCAGGCGCTGGTGGCAAAGTGAGTTGTGCTGCGAGTTGAAAAGCCACGCACCATCTCCAACCTGCACGCATGAAACAGCTCCTCACATTCTTGCTTTGCGCACTCTGCCTGTCCTCTTGCGAAAAACAGCCAGCCGAAGTCGATTTCGCCGATAAAGACGTCGAGATGCTTAATGAAGGCAAAGAGGCGAACTACAAGGGCAAGCCCTACACCGGCCTCATCCGCAACAAACACTCCAATGGAAAGTCCGCCGGCGAATACCCTTATCAAAATGGCAAGATGCAAGGCGTGATGAAAGAATGGTGGGAGAACGGCCAGCAGTCCGCAGAAACCAATTTCGATCACGGTCAGCGCCACGGCCTCAACCGCTACTGGGACATGAAGGGCCATCAGACAAAGGAACAAATCTACGACCACGACAAATCCATCAGCGAGAAGCATCTCTGAACTTGGAGCTTTAAACCTGAAACTTTAAACTCAATTTCATGATCGCCCCCGTCATCGCACTTCTCGTCATCGCCCTCGTCTCGCTGCTGGTGGTGCGCGTGGGTTCGACGGCGCTGATGATGACCGGCATCAGCTGGGACACGGCCAGCTTTCAGGCTTACTCCGCGTTTTTCGGCGTTGGCTTCACCACCAAGGAGACGGAGCTCGTCGTGAACCATCCCGTGCGCCGCCGCATTATCCGCGACCTCATTCTCGCCGGGAACGTCGGTCTCACCTCCGCGCTTGCCACGCTCATTGTCACCCTGCTGCAGAGCGGTTCCGGCGGCAACACCGTGCTGATGCTCGGCTGGCTCATCGGAGGGCTCGTCTTGATGCTTTTCATCTCCCGCCTTTCATGGTTTCAGAAGGTGCTGGACCACATCATCCAGCGCACCCTTGAGCGCACCGGAGTGGTGCGCGCGCTCGATTACGAGCTGCTGCTTCGCATCCAGCATGGCTATGTCGTGTCCGAGATCGAAGTGCCACAAGGAACCTATCTCGCGGGCCGCACACTGCGTGAATCACGCCCCTGGGACCGTGGCGTCGTCATCCTTGCCATCAAGCGTGATGGCAAAACCCATTCCGGCATTCCCGCCCGGGACGATATGATCCAGGCAGGTGATGTCCTCACCGCCTATGGCAAAGAATCCGCCCTTCAGGCCATGACGCAGCCCTTTGAACAACCAGAGACCAAAAACAAAGAACCATGAACCTCGCCAACCAAGTCTGCGCCGTCACCGGCGGCGCGAAAGGCATCGGCCTCGCCACGGCTCAAGCGCTGCTCGCACGCGGTGCGCGTGTGACGCTGCTCGATCTCGAAAACGTTGCGCTCGATCATCCGCACGCACTGTCGATCCGCTGCGATGTCTCCCGCGCGGCTGACGTGCAATCAGCCGTCGATCAAATCACCGAGCAACTTGGTCCCATCGACGTCTGGGTGAACAATGCCGGTCTCGCACGTCATCGCTGGATTCCCGACTACACCGAGGAAGAGATCGACCTCATGCTCGCGGTGAATCTTAAAGGCACCATTCTCGGCTCCCAGGCTGCCTTGAAGGCCATGATCCCGCACAAGCACGGCCACATCATCAACGTCATCTCCACCGCGAGTCTGCGCGGCATTCCGAGTGAAACCGTTTACTGCGCCGCGAAATGGGGCGTGCGCGGATTCACCCAGGGCCTGGCTGAAGAAGCCGCCGCGCATCGCATCCGTGTCACCGCCATTCTGCCCGGCGGCGTGGATACGGCGTTTTGGGATGATGCCTCGCAGAGACAGGCCCCGAAGCAGCTTTTCCTCAAGCCCGAGCACATCGCCAGCAGCATCGTGACATGCATTGAGATGGACGATTTCTGCGTCCCGCGCGAGCTCGTGCTGCGCTCGCTGGATGACAGCGACTTTTCGGTGAAACCGGCGTGATCATTTGACACCCGCTTTGGCGGCCTCAGCGCGTTTTTGAGCATGTATTGAGCCTTTGGAACCACACCATGAATGCACTGACTCATTCACAGGCCTCCCGACGTGATTTCATCAAAACCTCGGCCTTCAGTGCCTTGGTCGGCGTGATGGCCGCACGCACGGCAGATTCCAAGACGCCGCCCACCATCGAAGACTTTCAGCGCTTGGGTAGTGAACTGCCCCCCGCAAATTTCACCCCTCTCTTCGATGGCCGCACATGGGCGAGCTGGCAGCATGACCCGCATCTGGATGGCGTCTGGGAGATCACGGACGGCGTCATCCGCCTGCGCACCGACGAACCGCCACGCATACGCGGCAAAAGCTACGACCTCTCCACCACGCGGAAATACAAAGACTTCATTCTCATGATCGACTGGCGGCTTCCCGGCAAGCCCGAAGTGAAGCCGCACCAGTGGCTCATGGACGACGGCCAGTTCCATACCGATGCCGCCGGAAAGGTGATCATGAAGGACCACCTGACCTGGGGAGACAGCGGTGTGTTTCTGCGCGGCGTGCGTGCGGCGCAGATCAACATCTGGTGCCAGCCCTGCGGCAGTGGCGAAGTGGGCACCAAGTTCAAGGACACGCAGGCGACACAGGAAGAACGGATGAAGACTATGCCCTGCATCCGTGCCGACAAGGGACCCGGCGAGTGGAACCGCTTCATCATCACGCTGCGTGGAGACCGCGTGGATGTGTCGCTCAACGACAAGGATGTGATCCAAGGCGCGCGCGTGAAGGACATTCCAGTCGAAGGACCGATCACCCTGCAGAACCACAAGGACGCCGTGGAATTCCGCCGCATCTTCATCAAGGAAGTTGAGCACTGAGTTTTGTCACCCCCGCCATTCCCAAATGAAGCCGTTTTTTTTCGCCCTCCTCCTCACCACCAGCCTACACTCCGCAGACTCTCTCGACACCTTCATTAAGGAACAACGACCGTCGTTGATCCAGCTCTATGAGCATCTGCATGCGCATCCCGAGCTTTCGTTTCATGAGGAGAAAACAAGTACTCGCATGGGGGAGGAAATACGACAGGCGGGCTTTGAGGTAACGGAAAAGGTTGGCGGATTTGGCGTGGTGGCCGTGTTGAAAAACGGGCCGGGGCGAACGGTGCTCGTGCGCACCGATCTGGACGGACTGCCGGTGCGTGAAATCGGCTCCGCTCCTTACATCAGCAAGACGACCACCAAGGATGACGCGGGAAACGACGTCTCCGTCATGCACGCCTGCGGACACGACATGCACATGACATGCTGGGTCGGCGCGGCGCGCGCGCTCGCGGCTGCGAAAGATCAATGGAAAGGCACGCTCGTCTTCATCGGACAACCAGCGGAGGAGCGCGGCGCGGGTGCGCAAGCGATGATCGAGGACGGCTTGTATCAACGCTTTCCAAAGCCCGATGTCTGCCTGGCGCTGCATTGCGACTCAAGTCTCGCAGTCGGCACCATCGGTTTCACCAGCGGTCCGGCCACGGCGAGCACCGACAGCGTGGACATCGTCGTGAAAGGCGTCGGCGGTCACGGCGCGATGCCGAACATGACCAAGGATCCCATCGTGCTCGCATCGCAGATCGTGGTGGCGTTGCAAACGATCGACAGCCGTGAACTGCATCCGGTGGAGCCGGTCGTGATCACCGTGGGCAAGTTCAACGGCGGAACCAAGCACAACATCATCCCCGACAAGGTCGAACTCGGCCTCACCGTGCGCACCACCAGCGCCGAGACACGCAAACAAGTGCTGGATGCGATCAGACGTATCTGCCGCGGTCTCGGCATCGCCGCCGGCCTGCCGGAGAATCTGCTCCCAGAAATCTCACTGCTCGGCCCCGGCACTCCTTCCTTGTACAATGATCCAGCACTCACCACACGTGTGACGCAGGTCTGGGCGGATGTCTTTGGGAAGACCAGCCTCATCGAACGCAAGCCCACGATGGCTGGCGAGGATTTCTCCCGCTACACGATGACGCCCGACAAAATCCCCGTCTTCCTCGCCTGGCTCGGCACAGTCGCCCCCGAAAAAATTGAGCAGGCGAAAGCGACCGGCGCAATCCTGCCCAGCCTGCACTCGCCATTTTATCGCCCCGAACCAGCGCCCTCGATCACCTTCGGTGTCAAAGCGATGACGCTCGCGGTGCTGAGTGAACTCAAGCGAGATTGAAAGCGATTCACCCGTTCGGGCCGTTGATAGCCATATGATTCGCCTCTTCGCCGCATTCTTCATCCTCCAGAGCCTTGCATTCGCTGGATTTCAACAAGCGGCACCCGATGTGTTTCTCTGGCAGGACACCTGCAACGTCTATGTGATGAAACACAAGGACACCGCTCTCCTCATCAACTTAGGCGATGGCAGTGTGCTGGAACATCTGACGGAGATTGGCGTGAAGCAGGTCGAATGGGTGCTATTCACCGATCATCATCGTGAGCAGTGTCAGGGGGCACCGAAGCTGGACCGTCAAGCGACCCAGATCGCCGCTCCGAATGATGAACAGGCTTTCTTCGAGACCCCGAACGAGTTTCGCCACTGGAACCCGCGCCTCAGTGATAAATTCACCGTGCTTGGCTCCAGCTACCTCCGCCCGCCTGCCCAGCCCGTGAAGATCGACAAAGGACTCGCAGACGGTGACATCTTCACCTGGAACGGCCTCACGCTCACTTGTGCGAGCACACCTGGCCACTCGCCGGGCGGAATGAGTTTCGTGCTGAAGCAGGGCGATCACACGCTGGCTTTCACCGGCGGCGTCATGCACGACGGTGCCAAGATGACAAACTGGTTCGACACCGAGTGGGATTACGGTTTCGCGAAGGGGCTTGATGCGCTCATTGCCACGGTGGAAAGGCTGATTTCGCTCAAGCCAGAGACGGCCTTCCCGTCGCAAGGCCCTGTCATTGCAAATGCAACGGCGCAGCTCAACACCTATAAGGACCGGCTCATCCAGTTCCGTCCGGATTACGTACGCGGCTACCCCGTCGATAACCTTTCCAAACGCGGACCACATCCCGCCACCAAGCCGACACAGGCTCACTACATTGTGCAGGTCACACCGCATCTCTACATGTTCGGCCCAGAGATGGCGGGAAAGAACTTTGCCATCATCATCGCCGACAGCGGCCACGCTTTGCTGCTGGACTGCGGACTGTTTCCGAAGCTCGTGCTCGAGCGCATCATCAGCGACATGCGGGAGTTTCTGGGGTCAAAACAAATCGACGCCTGCTGGATCTCCCACTCGCATGGCGACCACTTCACGCTCTTCCCCGCGCTCAAAGACCATGGCGTGAAATTTTGGACGATGGACACCATCGCCGACAAATGCGAGAGCCCGCGCTACTACGACTACCCCGCGATGATCGGCGCTTACAACGCCGGATTTGAACAGGCCAAGATCGACCGTATCCTCAAAGCAGGTGACGTCATCGACTGGGAAGGCTACCAACTGCACATCGACTGGATGCCCGGCCAGACTGAATTCGGCAACGCTCTCTGGCTGGAACTCGACGGTAAAAAGATCGTCTTCACCGGAGATAATCTCTTCGGCGATCCCACCGATCCGGCGCAGAACGGCCACGAATGCGTCAACGCACGCAACAGCGCCATTATCGAAGAGGGCTACCTCGTTGCCGCCAAATACCTGCAAAAACTCCAGCCCGACATCATCATGGGTGCGCACGGCGTGCTCATGACCGAGCCCAAGGCCTTCATCGAACGCTACCATGACTGGGCACAGCGCATCATCCGCGAATACAAAGAGCTGCTGCCCGACGCGAACTATGAGTATCTCTACGATCCCTACTGGGTCAGCGCTTATCCGTATCGTGTGGACTTCCAGAAGCAGACCACGCAGGAGGTCAGCATCACTGTGCGCAATTTCCGCGACACCTTGCAGCAGCATCGCATTGAGCTTCAGCTCCCACCCGGCGTCACAGCCCAGCCCTCTGTCCTCACCGGCACCGTCGGTCCGAAATCACGCCAGAGCTTCAAAATCAAGCTCACCGCCGATCCCGCTCAACTGCCCGCCGGTGTGCAAATGGTGCCGATGGACATCACGCTCGACGGCAGGCATTACGGTCAGCTTTTTGATTTTATCATCCAGGCAAGGGAACCTGAAAAGAAAGACACCAAGTGATGAACCGCCGCTCCCTCATGACCATGCTCGCAAGCCTCGCAGCAACGAAAAGCCACAGCACCAGCTCTGACTCCATGCAAACCGCCGCCCAGATCATCCAGCAGCAGGTGGATGCTGGCATTCTCGCATCCGCCGTGCTGCATGTGCGACAAGGCAAGAGCACGTTTCAGCAGGTCTTTGGGAAAGCGGGGAATGCAGACGCCATTTTCCTCCTCGCCTCAATCACGAAAACGATGACCGCTGCGGGCGTGATGGTGCTGGCAGATCGGAGTGATCTGCGGCTCAACGATCCCGTGATGAAATTCATCCCGGAATTCAACGCGGGCGCACGCAAGCAAGTCACCATCGAGCAGTTGCTCACACATACGTCAGGTCTGCCGGATCAACTGGAGAACAACTCCGAATTACGCTCCCGCCACGTACCACTTGCCGAATTTGTACAAGGCGCGATCCGCACGCCGCTGCTCTTCGCCCCGGGAACGAAGTATCATTATCAAAGCATGGGCATCCTGCTGGCAGCGGAGATTGTGGAGCGCATCACCCAGATGCCGCTGCCGAATTTTCTGGCGAAGGAGGTGTTTGCACCACTCGGCATGAAGCACAGTGCTCTGGGTCTCGGCAGTTTCAAACTAGCCGACACGATCCGCTGCCAGACCGAACACGCTGCACCCGAGTCTGGAGCTGGTGATCCGCAGGCCGCCTCGTGGGACTGGAACAGCCCTTACTGGCGTAATCTCGCGGCCCCATGGGGTGGGGCGCATGGTTCTGCCGCCGATGTGGCGCGTTTTCTTGACTCCTTCACGCACCCGTCCGGTCAGGTGCTAGGCGAAGAAACGGCCCGACTGATGCTGCAAAACCACACGCCGAGCCTCACGGCGCGACGCGGCATCGGCTTCGCCCTGGGGCCGGAAGGATTCGGCAAAAACTGCTCGCAGCAGAGCTTTGGCCACAGCGGATCGACTGGCACCCTTGCCTGGGCCGATCCAGCGACCGATACGACCTGCGTCATACTTACTTCGCTGCCCTCGCGAGTTTCAGAACAAACGATTTTGTACACGGTCTCGGATGTGGTGGCGGCCGCCAGCTGAAATCTCGGTCTTCACCACCGGATTCCCCATGCTCGAAGTGGGAATATCCCATGCGTTGGCTCCGTTCTTTAGAAGTATCTTCGTTATGACCAAAGCCATTCTTTTCACCGCTCTCGCCACGATCAGCGTCCACGCCGCCGAACCACCCGTTCCGGCCAAGATCGAGTACAATCGCGATGTGCAGCCGATCCTGTCGGACAACTGCTTCTACTGCCACGGCAACGACCCCAAGCATCGGGAGGCTGATCTGCGGCTCGACATTCGCGATGAGGCCGTGAAGGCGGAGGCGTTCATTCCTGGCAAGGCAGCGAAGAGCGAACTGGTGTCTCGCATTCTCACTGCTGACGAGGACGACCTGATGCCGCCGCCAGATTCGCACAAGAAGCTCACGCAGAGGCAAAAGGAGATCTTGAAAAAATGGATCGACCAAGGCGCGGCCTATCAGCAGCACTGGTCTTATGAAAAACCGGTGAAGGCGGCGATCCCGGCGGGCAAAAATGGCGTGGATGTGCTCGTGCAGCAGCGCCTCGCGCAGATTGGACTCAAACCTTCGCCGCAGGCCGACGCACGCACGTTGATCCGCAGACTGTACATGGATCTGATTGGGTTGCCGCCCACGCCGGATGAAGTGGCCACTTTTGAAAAGGACGCATCTCCCGCCGCTTACGCGAGGCTCGTCGAGGGCCTGCTCAAAAATCCGCACTATGGCGAGCGCATGGCCATCGGCTGGCTCGATGTAGTGAGGTTTGCGGACACCATCGGCTACCATAGCGACAATCCGCACAACGTGTGGCCTTACCGGGATTACGTCATCGAGTCCTTCAACAGTAACAAACGCTTCGACCGCTTCACCCTTGAACAAATCGCCGGCGACCTCCTGCCGGATGCCGATCAGGAGACTCGAGTCGGCTCCGCCTTTAACCGGCTGCTGCTCACCACCGAGGAAGGTGGTGCGCAGTCGAAGGACTATGAGCAGCGCATGCTCACCGACCGCGTCCGCGCCGTCGGCAATGCCTGGATCGGCCAAACCACGGGCTGCTGCCAGTGCCACGATCACAAGTTTGATCCGTGGACGCAGCGTGATTTCTATTCGCTGGGCGCTTTCTTTGCCGACATCAAGGAGCCAATTCTCGGTCGTCGCGAACCGGGCATGCTGGTGCTCGATGCGGCGGGTCAGAAGCGCCAGACGGATATCGCACAGCGGCTTGCCGCCCTACAGTCTGAATTTGCCAAGTCGCGCCCCGAGCTCGCCCCAGCCCAGGCGGCATGGGAAAAGATGGCACTGGAAGCCGTGACAGCCAGCGCCATGTGGCAGCCGCTGAAACAAGTCACTGCGGCTTCGACCAAGAAGAACATCGCACTCAAGGCCGACAAGGAGGGCGTGGTGCGCGGCACCCTTGATGCCAGGCGCAACGAGCGAAAACTGAACGACGGCACCGAGACCTACACGCTCACCACTAAGCTGCCGCAGGGAACTACGGGCATCCGCATTGAGGCGCTCAAGGAAAAACTGCCCGGCATTGGTCTCTCCTCGAATGGCAACTTCGTGCTCAGCGAAGTCTCTCTCGCCACGGGCAGGAAGAACAAGCAGGCCAAACTCGCTGTTGCTCACGCCAGCGCCACGTTTGAGCAAAAGACCTTCCCCGCTGCCGCCGCTATCGACGGCAACGCCGACAAAAAAGACAATGGTTGGGGTGTGCTGGGTGCCACCAGAGCCGATCAGTCGCTGTACCTTGAACTCGCCGAGCCGATCACCGAAGCCCATACTGAGGTGACCTTCACGCTCATCTTTGGCTGGGGAGAAAATCATGAGATTGCCAATCTACGTCTCAGCAGCACCAGCGCACCGAAGCCCATCCGAGCCCCCAGCGCCTCGCTACCTGTCGCTGAGATTTCTGACATCCTCAAAGCAGCGCCGGAGAAGCGCACCCCTGCGCAACAGCAGAAACTCACCGCCGCCTACAAGCAGATCGCTCCTGAACTCAACGACCTCCGCACCAAGATCGCCATGGTCGAAAAAGAGAAGGCAGATTTTGAAAGCAGCGCCCCCAAGTGCATCGTCTCTATCAGCGACACGAACAAGCGCACGGTGCGCATTTTGCCACGCGGCAACTGGATGGATGAAAGCGGCGAGGTGGTGAAAGCCGCCCTGCCCGGCTACTTGCCGAAAACCAAAATCGAAGGCCGCGATCTCACTCGTCTTGATCTGGCCCAGTGGCTCGTTTCCAAGGACAATCCGCTCACCGCCCGCACGGTGATGAACCGTCTGTGGAAGCAGTTCTTCGGCACCGGCTTGAGCAAGGTCCTCGACGACCTCGGCGCGCAAGGCGAGCCGCCGGTAAATCCCGGGCTGCTCGACTGGCTGGCCTGCGAGTTCATGGACAGCGGCTGGGACATGCAGCACATGATCCGCATCATCGTGAACAGCGCGACTTATCAGCAGGTGTCCACCTCCACGAAGGAGCTTACGGCGGCTGATCCTTACAATAGAGAGTGCGCCCGTCAGAGTCCCTTCCGTCTCGAAGCCGAACTCGTGCGTGACAATGCGCTCAGCATTTCCGGATTGCTGGTGCCGAAAATCGGCGGCCCGAGTGTGAAGCCGTATCAGCCCGCCAAGTATTGGGAAAACCTCAACTTCCCAACGCGTGAATGGCAGAACGACAGCGGCGAAGGTTTGTATCGGCGCGGTCTTTACACCTGGTGGCAGCGTTCCTTCACGCATCCGTCCATGCTTGCCTTTGATGCGCCGAGTCGTGAGGAGTGCGTGGCGGAACGCAACCGCTCCAACATCCCGCAGCAGGCGCTCGTGCTGTTGAATGATCCGACGTATGTCGAAGCTGCCCGTGTGTTTGCCGCACGCATTCTGACTGAGACGAAGGGTGACGCCAGCCAGCGCATTGCGTGGGCCTTTCAGCAGGCTTTGCAACGCCAGCCGAGGGCGGATGAAGTCAGGACGCTTTCAGCTTTGTTCGCCAAGCAGCTTGCTGATTATCAGAAGGAGCCTGCGGCGGCGACGGAACTGCTCAAGACCGGCGCTGCACCTGTCGCGGCCGATTTGAGCGCCAGCGAACTTGCCGCTTGGACTCATGTGTCACGTGTGCTGCTGAACCTGCACGAAACCATCACGAGGAGCTGAGCCATGGATTCGATCTCTGCTCAAACGCGCCGCGCATTCCTCGGCCGCACGATGGAAGGCCTTGGCAGCGTGGCGCTTGCATCACTTCTGCAGCCGCAGCTTTTGAATGCTGCGTCTCGTGGTGTGCTTGGCAGCCTGCCGTTTCCGCAAAAAGCCAAGCGGGTCATCTGGCTCACGATGGCGGGCGGGCCATCGCAGTTGGAGTTGTTCGATCCCAAGCCGAAGCTGGCGGAAATGGATGGCAAGCCGATGCCGGAGTCGTTTACCAAGGGGCAGCAGCTTGCGCAGCTTCAGGGGCAAAAACTGGTGTGCAAAGGCCCGATGTTTCGCTTTCAGAAGTATGGCGAATGCCAGATGGAGCTTTCGGAACTGCTGCCGCACATCGGCGGCGTCGCGGATGACATCTGCCTTGTGCGTTCGATGACGACGGACGCGATCAATCATGACCCGGCGCACATGTTCATGAACACCGGCTCGCAGATCGCGGGGCGGCCGAGCATGGGATCGTGGATCACTTATGGTCTTGGCAGCGAAGCCGAAGATCTTCCCGGCTTCGTCGTGATGATGTCCACGGGCAAAGGGCGCAATCCGCAGCCGATCGCCGCACGGCAGTGGAGCAGCGGGTTTCTGCCTTCGAAGCATCAAGGGGTGCAACTGCGCTCGCTTGGCGATCCTGTTTTGTATCTCACCAGCCCGAATGGTGTCACGCGTGAGCGGCAGGGGCGGGATTTTGCCGCCATCAATGCAATCAACAAGCAGCATGCCGCACTTTGTGATGATCCCGAAATCGCCACACGCATCGCTCAGTATGAGATGGCTTTTCAGATGCAGGCCAGCGTGCCGGAGTTGATGGACATCCGCGGCGAGGATGCCAAAACGCTCGAACTTTATGGCTGCCAGCCGGGCGATGGATCGTTCGCTTCCAACTGCCTGCTGGCCCGTCGGCTTGCCGAACGAGGCACGCGTTTTATCCAGCTCTATCACCGTGACTGGGACCACCACAGCCTGTTGAAGGAAGAACTGCCGCTGCGCGCGAAGGAAGTGGATCAGGCCTGTGCGGCGCTGATCAAGGACCTCAAGCAGCGGGGCATGTTTGATGACACGCTCATTGTTTTCAGCGGTGAATTTGGCCGCACACCGATGGCGCAGGGCAACAAGGGGCCCGTCGGTCGCGATCATCACAACAAGGCCATGTCCATGTGGCTTGCCGGTGCGGGCGTTCAGCGTGGCGTCACCTTTGGCAGCACGGATGACCTTGGCTACGCGGCGCAGGAAAACGTCACCACCGTGCACGACCTGCATGCCACGATGCTGCATCAGCTCGGCATTCAGCACGATGCCTTCACTTTCAAATTTCAAGGCCTCGACGCGAAGCTTTCCGGCGTCGAAGGTGCCAAAGTTATCAAACAAATCCTCACATGAAACCCACCTTCCTCATCCTTCTAGCTCTCTCGCTCAATGCTGCCGCCTTCGACATCAAAGTCGCGGAGAAAGACCACGTCGATGTTTCCAATGACGGCAAGGTCGTCGCCCGGCTCATGATGGCGAATGATCTGAGCACGCCGGAGAAACATCACGAAACCTACAAGCCGTATCTGCATGTCTTTGACGCCAGCGGAGCCACGCGCCTGACCAAAGGGGCGGGGTTCAACTTCACGCATCATCGCGGCATTTTCCTGGGCTTCAGCAAGATCAGCTACGGCGGCAAATCGTATGACCGCTGGCACATGAAGGGTGGCGATCAGGTAGTGACGAAAATTGTGCCTGGAGATTCTGGTTTCACGGCGTCCATCAACTGGCAGGGCGACACGACGGAACCTTTCCTGACTGAAGAGCGCCATTTCACTTTCTCCGCGCCCGCGAAGCCGTTTTATCTCGGCATCGACATGACGAGTGCGATCAAGACAGTCAGTGGCGAAGCTGGAATCAGTGGTGATCCCGAGCACGCCGGAGCGCAGTTCCGACCGTCGGAGCTGGTGGACACCAAAACGACGACCTACATCTTCCCCGGCGAGAACATCGACGCGCACAAGGTGAAGGACCTGCCGTGGGCTGCTGAGGTCTTCACCGTTGAAGGCAAGACTTTCACCGTCGTGATTCTCAATCATCCCGAGAATCCGAAGGAAACCGCGACCTCCGCCTACCGTGACTATGGGCGCTTCGGCATGTTCCCGAAGGGCAAGTCCACCGCCGAGGCTCCTTTCAAGCTGCGCTACCAATGGCTCGTGGCCGAGGGGGATGTGCGAGATGCCGCCGTGTTTCAGCAGGCTTGGAATGCATTCGCAGGAAAGAGCGACCCCGTGCCGGCGCTGACGGTCAAAAGCTCCGAACAGCCGAAGCCGAAAAAGAAGAAATGAGGCGCTCACAACGACGCCAGAAATATCACGTTTGGTCATTGAGCGACTAGGATTTCACCCGGCATTATGGTTAGTTAACCTCACCTCCCCCCAAACAAAAAAATCGCCCCTTCATGCCGTCCCAAAGGTTCCCCTCCCTCGTCCTGCGTTCATCGCTGCTCATTCTGGCGTCTGCCTTCCTGCCCTATGCGCTCGCTGTACATACCAAAAACGCTGGGCCGGAGAAGGTCGAGCTGAAGTTTAAGCTGCCGCCGCCAGCGCCGCTGTCAGCGGAGGAGGAGATGAAGACCTTCAAGGTCGAAAAGGGCTTCCGGATCGAACTGGTGGCAAGCGAGCCGATGATCGAGTCGCCGGTGGCGATGAGCTTTGATGATCAGGGAAGGCTCTACGTCGTGGAAATGCGCGGCTACATGCACGACCTGGAAGGCGGCGGCGAAAAAGAAGCCACCGGGCGCGTCTCATTGCTGGAGGACACGGATGGCGATGGGCGCATGGACAAGGCGACGCCGTTTCTCGACAACCTCGTCATGCCACGTGCCGTGCTGGCGGTGAATGGCGGAGCATTGATCGCCGTGCCGCCGAATCTGTATTTCTGCAAAGACACCGATGGTGACGGCAAGGCGGATGTGAAGGATATCGTGGCCACCGACTTCGGCACTCAAGGCGGACAGCCGGAGCACATGGCGAACACGCCGGTATGGGCGATGGACAATGCGATCTGGAGCGCGGGGTACGCCACCCGTTTCAAACTGCGCAGCGGCGTGTGGCAGAAGGACACCGGCCTCGGTCGCGGACAATGGGGCCTGTGCCAGGACGACTTCGGCAGGCTCTACTTCAACTACAACTCCGACATGCTGCGCGCCGACCTGCTGCCGACGGAAGCGTTCAGCCGCAATCCGCTGCTGCGCAATGCGGCGAGCATCAATGCCAAGCTGGCGGCAGACCAGACGCTCTATCCTTCGCACCCGACACCCGGCGTAAATCGTGGTTACGAGGCGAAATCACTGCGCGCAGACGGTACGCTGCCCAAGCCGACCGGGACCTGCGGCGCGCTGATTTATCGCGGCGATGCTTTTCCATCTGCCTATCGTGGCAATTCATTCGTGCCGGAGCCCTGCGCGAATCTGGTGAAGCGCTTCACGATGAGCGAGAAAGACGGCATTGTGAAAGCCACGAACACGGCCAAGAACA
>NCCR01000075.1 GCA_002279765.1 Verrucomicrobia bacterium 12-59-8
GATCGAGATGCAGCGCCTTGATGGCGTTGTGCGTGCGGATGCCGTGGGCCGTGGCCATCTCGCAAAACCGTGCGCCATCATCGGCCTCCGCCTTCGTGTAGCCGCGATGCTGGTAGGCGGCGCGGACAAGATCGTTGTGGGCTTCAGTGGGGACGATGTGGTACGTGGTGGGCATGATTGGCGGATATTGGAGCATCCGACCAGACACGCAAGAAGCAGAAATAAAGAAGGCTCCGCTCTTGCGAGCGGAGCCCTCCGGGAAATCAGATGAACCAGGGTTTACTTACCCTTGAACACATCGTGGCAGGCCTTGCAGTTGACGGCCTTCTTCCACTCGCTGATGCCGCTGGCGTCCTTGGCTTTCACCTTGTTGAGCGCAGCGACCATGGCCTTGCACTTTTCGACCCAGGCGTCCTTGTCGCCTTTCGGCGGTGTGGCGGCGCAGATGGCCTGCACGCATTTGATCAGGGAGTCGAGTTCAGCGTCGGTGGCTTCGCCTTTGCCCACCTTCTTGGCAATGGCGTCCTCGGGCTTGAAATTCTTTTTCATGGCTCCTTTGATGACGTCATCCGCAGAGGCGGTGCTGAGGGCGATGGCGAGGCAGAGGAGGGAGAGAGCAGTCTTCTTCATGGGATGTCTGACGTGTGTAATGATGTGATTTTAGGATGGGGAGGAACCGCAGCGCGCACGGCTTTGGAAAAACGCAGATCAAGCAGTTCTTTTACCAACAACAGAGTGCATTATTTCCAATGCCACGTTTTAATTCCGCCACGCTGTCCGCGTCAATACTGGAATCTCCCGCCGCGCATTCTTCTGCAAAACTAGGCGCGAGATCACCCAAATCTCCGCGTTTTACGCCGCCTCCAGCCATGAAACTTCTCCTTCTCTCTCTCATCCTGCTTGGCAGCTTCGCCTCTGCCGCAGACACCGAGCTGCTGATCCATCTCGGCCTCAATGACAAAGCATCCACCGTCTGGGACGGCTCCATCACCGTGACACCGGGTGAGGTGCAGGAGATCAGCGGCTATCGCTTTGAGCAAAAGGACACGATCACGGGCAAGGATGCGTGGCAGGCCAGCAGCCGCACGCCCCAGGGCGCAGGTCCCAACAAAGCACGCGGCAACAACCCGAAAAAGATCGGCGCGATGGCGAAACAGCTTGGCCCGATTTTTGAAAACGGGGTGTTCGTGAAACTGAAGGACATCACGCCCGAAAGCAGCGTGGAGGTCACCACCGCGCAGGGCAAGGAGTCCTTCAAGCTGGCCGATGTGAAACCCGGCGAGCCGCTGGATCTGCTGGACGGACGCATAGCAGTTCAACAGACGGCCTTCAATCTGCGCCGCATGTCGCCGGAGCGCACGGACGATGACTTCCCTGCCCTCGCCATCGGGCCCAACGGCAACGGCTTCCTCCTGTATCAGAGCTTCACGCCCGGCCTTGACCGCGATGAGCGTGCGAAACGCTTGGACAAGGAACCAGAGGATTTCTCGTTCCTCGCCAACCCCGCTGGCGGCGACCAGCTCTGGCTGCATCTGCGCAAGCTCAACAAATGGGAGGATGAGCGCATCGCCGCCACGGAGCCTGGACGCGACATCTACAAGTCCGCCGTCTCGCTTGATGGCAAAGGCGGCGCATGGATCGTGTGGAGCGAACGTATGGACGGCCACTTTGAGATCCTCTCGCGCCACTTCACCGATGGAAAACTCAGCGCGGTGGAAAACCTGTCCACCTCTCCCGGCAACGACCTTTGCCCCGTGATCGCGCTGTCCACCAAGGGCAGCGTGATGCTGGCCTGGATGGCCGCTAAGGGTGGCAAATTTGAAATCCGCACCCGCACGCATCAAGACGGTGCCTGGGCACCCGCTCAGACCGTATCCAACAGCACCGGCAACTGCTGGAATCCCTCGATCAGCACCGATCCACTCACCGAAGGCAGCAGCGGCCAGTTTGCACTGGCCTGGGATACTTATGAAAAGGGCGATTACGACATCTGGCTGTGTCTGCTTGATGCCTCTGGCAAAGGGCCGTTCAAATCCATGCCGGTGGCGAACACCGCGCAGTATGAGGCGCGCGCGTCCGTGGCCTATGACCACCAGGGCAACGTGTGGGTCGCCTATGAAAAGAGCGGTGCCACCTGGGGCAAGGACTGGGGTGCCTACGACAGCAATGACGGCATCGGCTTGTACCGCAATCGTGAAATCGGCATCGCCGTGTGGAACGGCACGGCATGGAAGGAGCCGCAGGGCAACATCGCCGACGCACTGCCCGGAGCCATGGCCGCCAGAACACGCGGCAAGGGAAAAGGCAAAGGACGCGGTGCCGATGTAACCGCACCCGCTCCGGCCAAAAGCCCCGAAGCCCCCGATGGCCTCGCTTTCGAACAGCCCGCCGCGCGCAAAGGCGCGCCGGGTGCGCATGCCGAAGCCACCGGCCCGCAGACCTACAACAATCTGGGCCGCATCATCTGCGATGCCGAAGGGCGCATCTGGCTCATCGCACGCACGCGCCTGAACAGCTTTCGCGGCCCGCTGGGCAGCGCCTGGGGCAGCGTGGCGACGTATCTCGACGGCAGTGAATGGGTGGGCCCCATCAGCATTCCGCACAGCGACAATCTGTTGTACAATCTCCCCGCGCTCGCCGCCGGGG
Source organism: Verrucomicrobia bacterium 12-59-8 (assembly GCA_002279765.1). Next base: position 2,647 of record NCCR01000075.1, read on the forward strand.
CGAAAACACTCTTCGTCGCGCACAGCAGCGACCACCGCATGGACCGCATGAATGAGTTCAACCGCGCCAAGATCCCGGGTGGCAAGGGCGGCAACGCCGCGCTCGATGCCAGCAAGGACCCCTTTGACAACGATGTCTATTTCAGCCGCCTGAGCACCGCCACTACGGCCAAGGCGGCCGAGCTAAAGCCCCTCGCGGAAGCGCCGCAGGACAATCCCACACCTAGCAAGCGCACGCAGGCTGAACGCGCCGAACTGACCGCCATCCGCAGCTATCGCTCCACCATCGGCGGCACGGAGCGGCAGATCCTGCGCGGCGAATTCCACCGCCACACCGAGATCAGCGGTGACGGCGCGAATGACGGCCCGCTGGAGGACATGTGGCGCTACGCCATTGATGCCGCGTCCATGGACTGGATCGGCAACGGCGACCACGACAACGGCAATGGACGCGAGTACAGCTGGTGGCTCACGCAGAAGACTACGGATGCGTTTTTCCTGCCCAAGGCATTCACCCCGATGTTCAGCTACGAGCGCAGCGTGGTCTATCCCGAAGGCCACCGCAACGTAGTCTTCGCCCAGCGCGGCGTGCGTACCCTGCCCCGACTGCCCCTCAGTGATGCACGCGTGCATGAGCCCGCGCCGGACACCAACATGCTCTACAAGTACCTCAAAAAATTCAACGGCGTCTGCGCCAGCCACACCAGCGTGGGCAGCATGGGCACCGACTGGCGCAACTGGGGCGGCGAATTCGAACCGATGGTGGAGATCTACCAAGGCGCACGCCAAAACTACGAGTACCCCGGCTGCCCGCGCTGCCCCACGGAAAACGACGCCATCGGCGGTTGGGAGCCCGGTGGCTGGGTGTCTGACGCCTTCGCCAAAGGCTATAAGTTCAGCTTCCAGAGCAGCAGCGACCACGGCAGCACGCACATCAGCTACGCCATGATCCTGGCCGAGGACTACAGCCGCGAAGGCATCCTCAAAGCCATGCAGCAGCGCCACACCTACGGCGCCACGGACAACATCATCGCCGACAGCCGCTGCACCGCCGCTGACGGCAAAGAGCACATGATGGGAGACGAGTTCGCCGTCAAAGGCGCGCCCACCTTCACGCTAAAACTCATCGGCACCATGCCCTTTGAGAAAGTGACCCTCATCAAAGACAACGTCGAGATTCCGATGAACGCCCCGAAGCCGGAGAAAGGCAAGACCAGCTACTACTATTTCCGTGGCGAACAGACCAATGGCGAGCTTGTGTGGGTGTCGCCGATGTGGATTACTTTGGAATGAGGAATGACGAATCCAAGAATATGCCCTATTCGTCCTATGTCTCCCGTAGGTTCTATTTCGCCACTTCACTCAAGCGACTGAGACGCGCCTTGCCGCTGGCGGTTGTCATTCTCTCATTCGGCATTCGTCATGCCGCTCTCGCTCACCCCGCAGACCAAAGCGAGATGCGCGTGCGGCCAAAGCCGCATCAGTTGGAGATACGGCTGACATTCAACATCCTCACGCTGACTCGCTTCACCGGCATCGACACAGATGGCGACGCGAAGATCAGCATGGCGGAGCTGACCGCTGCGCAGCCGCGCCTTGGCACGTATTTGAACCAGCACATCCACGTGGAGATCAACCAGAAGAAGGCCTTTCTGGGCTCGGGCGTGCGCTTTGAACCCATTTGGCCGGACGCTGCACAGACCCCGCCGATGGCCGAAATCGAGTATGCGGCGCGCAATGTGGATGTGACCTTCGTGCAAACCATCGAGGGCAAGGTGCTGGAGGACTTCTGGCTGGGCTTCGAGATCTTTGAGCAGACCGGCCCCATGCAGACGATCCATGCCGTCTATGAGCAGGACGGGCGGATCGAAGATGTGTCCTTCAGCGTGCAGGAGCCGGAGTATCTCTACGACACCGGGTATGCGGACGATCCCTTCATCCAGGAAGCGGAGAAGAAACAGAAAGCCGGACTCTCCGCGCCGGCCGGCGAAGACATGCTCCTGCGCCCCGCAGCGACACTCGCTGCCGCATCGCCCTATGCGGCCCCCGCCGTGCCCTCCTCCTTTGGCCGTCAGGCAGCCACCCTCGCGTCTGCGCCCGCAGGCAATCCCGCCGTCACACTCGCCACCCCCATCGAACCCACAGCCACACCCGCCGCTCCCAGCAGCAAAAGCTGGGGGATGATCCGCGCGGCAGTCGTCTTGATCCTGCTGGTCGTGGGCCGCAAGCTGCAACTCAGCGCCCGAGCCCGCCTGGTCAGCCCCCGCCGACGCCCACGGCCGATGTAAGCGGCCAAAGCAAGGCACCAGAAGCTCGAACCGCCGTGTCCCTGGTCGCAGCAATCAACCGTCCGCATTCATGGCCAGGATCGGCTGAGTCGAGGCTTCGCCACGGAGTTCCGCGATCTGCTCTTTGAGGGTGGCAATTTTTTCCAGGAGGTTCTTTTCTTCAATCGCGGCGCTCTTAAGCCGCTCCTCCCAGTGGGAGGTGCCTTCATGTGCGTTCCCGTTTTGACCTTCCTGAGCCGCATGCAACTGCGGGCGGCTGCGGGCACGGAGTTCGAGGGAGCGGGAGTTTTGACGCAGAAAATGCAGGCGGGTCTCCTCACGCTGGAGGTCTTCGCGCAGACGGTTGAGGCGGCTGGTTGGCTTGATCTCACTGAGCAGCGGGCCGCTGCTTTTCACCTCGCCGGGCGCGGATGAGTTAAAGGTCCTTGAGGGCGCGGAGGCTTCGGCAGTGACCGCTCGCGACGGTACTCCAACAGACTCCAACTTGCTGGATTGGAGGCGTTCCATGATGTGACGCAGAGCGCCAAGCGCTAGGTGCATTTCATCGTTCGCGCTGCGCGCTTCAGGTGAATCCGCTCCGGCCTGCTGCAGTCGGTTCAGGCACTGATCCATCCGCCCTTTCCAATCCAGCAATGCTGCTATCTGCGTCTCCCAGCCGCTGAGTTGCTGGCGCACATCTTTGATCTGCGTGGCGAGCGCGGCACTCTCCTCGTCATGCAAATGGCGTGCTTCCTTCGACAGTGAGCGCAGTTCATCGTACATCACCCGCTCCTGCTGTGCTGAGGTCGTCAGGGTCGCGATTTCCTGGCGGAGGTCTTTTTCCTGGGCAGTCATCTGCTCCAAGCGCTGTCGGGTTTCAGTTTCCTGCTGGTTGACGGCGTCACAACGTTCAGTGGCGGCGGCGAGCTGCTGGGTGACATCGTTCAGCGCTGTGTCGAGCTGGGCACGGCGCTGAGAGGCTTCATCCACCTGGCGACCCAGAGCACCCAGATGCTGCTCTGCCGCTGCCACGTTCGCCTGCCGGGATGTAAGGGCCTCCAGGGTGACCTTCAAGTCATGCGCCAGGGAGAGATCCTGTGTCACGCCCTCGAGTGCGCTGCGGGTTTCCACCAGCTTTTGCTCCTCGCCAGCCAGACTGGCACAGGTGGCTGTCAGACTGCTCTCTGTCGCCTGCACGGTTGACTTCAACTCTGACAGCTTGGCCGCTGCCGCAGTCAGACCAGCCTGCTGCTCGGCCAGTTCCCTGCGGACTGCTTCGACAGCCGCGGTGCTGGCCGCGTGCTCCTGCTGGGCTTCGCGTGCTCCTGCTGCGGAGGTTTCTCGTTCATGGTCGCGGCGGACAATCTGGGCTTCGATTTCACGCAGGATCATCTCCTGGTTTTGCTGTCGCATGAGCAGATTTTCCACATCGTGGCTCAAGGCCATGCGGCGTTCCTCCGCCTGCTGGCACTCCTGCAGAGCTTGTTGCAGTCGCGCCCCAGCGGTGTCGATCTCGGCATGTCGGGTTTCCAGCCGGATGCCAGCCTCTTCATTTTGCTGGGTGAGCCGCTGCAGCGTGATCTCGGCACCAATGCGTTCCTGGCGCAGCGTTTCGAGCCTTCCGGTCTGCTCCTGCGTCTGGGTCTCCAACTGGCGAGACTGCTGCTCCAGCACGTGAATGTGGTCATTGAGGACGGCTTCCGCCTCCTGCCGTTCCTGCAGGCTCTGGGCAAGGGATGCCAGATGCGCTTCAGTAGCCTGACAGTCATTCCGGGTGCTTTGCAGCCGCTCCTCAGTGGCGGACAGTTCGGCACGGCAAGTGTCCAGGGCTGCAGAGGCTGATTGCCGGGTGCTGACCAAAACGGCGATCTCCGCTCCGAGCGTGCGATGTTGCTCGCCCAGCGCTGCCAGCGTGGTTTCCGTGTCCGTGATCTGGTCCTGCACCTGCTGGCGTTTGACGCCAAGATCACCGAGTTCCTGGGTGAACTGTTGAATCTGCCGCGCTGCTGCTGCTTCATGCATCTCCAGTTCGTCCACCGCACGGCCGAGGTCGGCCAGATGCGCGGTGGCTTCGATGCACTCGTTCAAGATGATGCCCAGCTTCTCATCCGTACGGCCAAGATCACTGCGGCGGGACAGCAGAGCCTGCGCGATGGTCTGCTCGCAGGCGCGCAGTTTCTCCATTTCCGCCTGACTTTCCGCCCGCTGCTGCCGGAGCACCCCCAATGCCTGCTCCTGCTGTACCGCCTCGGCCTGGAGTTCACCAAGCGCTGCTGCCGCTGCCACGCGCCGGCTGGCCAGATCTTTGACCGAGTGCTCCAGATCGGTGTGGTGCTGGCTGGTCTGCTCAGCCTCCTGGCGTAGTTCCTGCAACCGCGCCCGTTCATCGGCGATGGCGCTACGGGTGAGATTCAGCGATGCCTCGCTTTCCCGGCACTGCGCGGTGAGCTGCGTGTAATCCTTTTCCAACGACTGGTAGCGCGAGGTCAGATCCACGACATGACCAGTAGCCCTGGCGCCAGCCTCCTCTAGATAGTTGAGCCGCTCCTGTTTGAGCTTGCAGTTGGCTTCCGCCTGCTGGCTGCTCACTTCCAGCCGTGCGACATTGATCGTCAATTCCTGCTGCCGTGTCTCATGCCGGACCACCAGGCCACGCGCCTCGACAATGCGCTCCTGCTGGCGGGTCACCTCGTCGATCGCATTCTGCAGCAGGTCGGAAAGCTCCGAGCTGCGTTCATTGAGAAGCGCGGACTCCGCCTTCAGCCCTGTCAATTGTCTGGCTGCTGCGGCCACCTGCGCCTCCAGCGTTTGTTTCTGGCTCTCGCATTCGCTCAGTTGCTGTTGTGTCTTTTCCAGCCGGCCCTGGTCTTGCAGATAGCGGCCATTGATCTCCTGCAGCCGGCCCTGCAGCAATTGCCGGTGTCCATTCAATTTGCCCAATTGATCATTCAGGCTCGTCTCCAGGCTGAGGAGACGGTTCACTTCGGAGGTCTTCTGTTCGTGCAGCCGCGTCATCTGCTGCAGTTCGTGGGTCCGCGCCCGGTGCTGCTCCTGCACGGATTGCAGTTCTGCGTGCCAGTGATGGCAGGTGGCCTGGGCATCAGCGGCGGCGGCATTGAGTTCGACCAAACGCCCGACAGGCAGCCCTGAGGTCATCGGTGCCTTGGTCTCCCGACCACCATTCAATTCGAAAGTGATGTTACTCATAGAATAGCTCCGTTACAGCAATTCATCAACTTACATCAATATTATGTATTGGTTAAGCTGTTTTTTTGAAATTTTATACATTATGGAAGGTGGTTTTCAAAAAACCAGGCTCATCTGGATAAAATCATATCCCCTCTGCGCGTCACCACGCCCGTTACGGCGCAGCATCACCCGGGTAAGTCCCTCTACAGACTCCTTTAACGACCTTTCTCGCAAAACAATCGCACGCCGTCGGCACACATGGAGGTGACGTTAGCGTCTTCACCTTTACGCCAGAGTTCCTCGCTGACCCCAGCCTGCATGGCGATCTGATGCTCTGCCTCTACATAACGCCTGCGGTTCTCATCCACGCTGATGCCTTCACGGAAGCCAGCGACGACGCGATCATAAACCTCGGTGACACGTTGGCGGTAGGAGGCGAGATGCCACGCCACATCGCCCACCGCGCCAAAGTGGGTGAGGTAGAGCGTCTTGAAGTTCGCAGCAGCAAGACGGTCCACGGACTGCACGTAAGCAACGGGATCAAACTGCGGCGGCGCAGCGGTGACGGAAAGATAGCGGCTGTGTTCCAGCCGCATGCCTGCCACGTCACCAGTGAAACAGAGGTCTCCGATGGCAAAGGCATGATGATGCCGCGCATGCCCCGGCGTGTCCCAAGCGATGATCTCGGTCTCGCCCAACGAGACGCGTTCATTGTCTTGCAGGGCGATCACACGTTCCGCAGGCACAGGCAGCATATCGCCCCAGAGTGCATCCATCTGCGCGCCATAAACCATGCGGGCGCTCTCGATGAGCTTGGAAGGATCGATCAAATGCCGCACTGCATTGGGGTGGCAGTAAACTGTGGCCCCATGCTGAGCGAACCACCCGGCAGCACCGGCGTGGTCCAGGTGAATGTGAGTGACGAAGACCTTCTTGATCGCCGCTTCATCGACTCCGACCGCGCGAATCGCGGCACGCAGCGTTTCAAGCGTGGAACCCGGACCCGTTTCGATCAATGCGAACTCGCCTCCGCTCTCCGCGATAAATGCGGCGATAAGTCCAGGGATGCCCTGAAATTGGAGATCGAGCGTATGAATGCGCATGGAAAGAGCCAATGAGGTCAAGATGTCTGCTTCGTCAAGAGTCATACAATGACCTGCTTGACCGCGCAGCCTTGACCTCCGCTCCTACCTCATCGTCTCAAACCGCTTCTTTAGCACGTCCTTCTGGGACGCACCTCCAAGTTTGGACTGCGTGTCGTCGATCCACTTCTGTTCGAGGGCGTTCTTCGTGGGGCGACTGACCTGATAGTACACGCCGAATTTTCCGGGAGCGAGGTTTTCGGCCATCTTGTAGGCGGACACGTCGTCGGTGACGTCGTGCTGCGTTTCATCGATGGTTTCAAAGGTACCACCTTTCTTCGGCCAGCTGTCATCAAAGGCACCGGCGTAGAACATGACGCACTCGCTGAGGCACTCGACGACGCTGAAGCCATCATGCAGGATGGCACGCTCAAACATGGCCTCCATATGCTTCACCTGCGCGGCATGCGTGCGGGCGATGAACGTGGCACCGCTGGCGAGGAGCTGGCGCATGGGATTGATCGGGCGGTCGATGCTGCCGGTGGGGTCGGTCTTGCTCTTGAAGCCGATTGGGCTCGTCGGGCTGGTCTGCTTCTTGGTCAGGCCATAGACGAAGTTGTCCATGATGACGTAGGTGAGCTTGATGTTCTTGCGCGCGGCGTGGTTGAGGTGGTTGCCACCGATGGAGAAGCCGTCGCCGTCGCCGCCAAAGACGAAGACATGCACGTCAGGGCGGCTCAGCGAGATGCCTGTGGCCAGCGGGATGGCACGGCCATGGATGAAGTGGATGCCGTGCGTGTTCATGAAATACGGGAAGCGGCTGGAGCAGCCAATGCCAGCCACGCAGACGATGTTTTCATGCGGATACTGCAACTTCTCCAGCACGCGGTAGAAGATGTTCAGCACAGCGAAGTCGCCGCAGCCGGGGCACCACGTGGGATGGTCGGCGGTGAGGGCTTTTTTGGTGAGCTTGTCCGTGGCAGGAGCTGCTAGAGTGACGAGGTCGGTGGACATGGTGGTTGGAAAAGTGGAAGGTTGGAATGCTGCGGGTTCGGACCAGGACTAGGCGGCCATGATTTTTTCGACGCCGGTGACGATCTCGCGGATGCGGAAGGCGAGGCCGTCGGTTTTGCATACGGACTGGATGCGCGGGTCAGCGAGGCTGGCGCGCAGCAGTGTGGCCAACTGACCGTAGCCGTAGAGGCCGGAGTCATTCATCTCCACGCAGACGACGTGTTTGAACTTCTTGAAGAGTCCGTCCAGACCGTCCGGCATCGGGTGCAGGTGACGCAGGTGCATGGCACCTACTTTGTGGCCTTCAGTGCGCATGCGGTCCACGCTCTCCTTGATCGGGCCGTAGGTGCTGCCCCAGCCGAGGACGAGGACGTCGCCGGTTTGATCGCCATGGATCTCGGGCAGCGGCAGTTCTTTGGAAAGCTGCACCAGCTTGTTGCGGCGCTTGGCCGTCATCAGCGTGTGCATCTTGGGGCTGCCGCTGGGGTGGCCCATCTCATCGTGCTCAAGACCGGTGGAGACAGGGTACTTGCCACCGGCCATCTTGGAGCCCGGAGGTGCGTGCTGCGTGATGGAATCGAGCGGATAAGGCTTGAAGCCTTCCGGGCGGGTGGAGATGTCGAGTGTGGGTTCGACCCAGTGCTTGTCGAGATCCGGTTCTTCAAAGGCCTCGATGCGGCTGCTCAGCGCCTGATCGCTCAGGATGATGACGGGGCAGGAGTATTTCTTGGCGAGCTTACCGGCTTCGAGGGCGATGTAGAAGCAGTCTTCCACGTCCTTGGGGGCCAGCACGATGCGCGGGCTGTCGCCATGGCTGCCGTAAATGGCCTGCATGAGGTCGGACTGCTCCACGCTGGTGGGCAGACCGGTGGAAGGACCGCCGCGCTGCACATTGACGACGATGAGCGGGATCTCCGCCATGCTGGCGTAACCGAGAGCTTCCATCTTCAAGCTCAGGCCCGGACCTGCACTGCCGGTGATGGCAAGGTGTCCGGCAAAGGCCGCACCAATGGTCATGGACACGGCGGCGAGTTCGTCCTCCGCCTGCACGTAGAGGCCGCCATACTTCGGCAGTTCGACGCGCAGCGTTTCCATGATGGATGACCATGGCGTGATCGGATAGGCGGAACCGTAGCGCACCCCGGCGGCGATGAGGCCGAGGGTGAGCATCTGGTTGCCATCCGCGCTGATGCGGTGGCCGCTGGTGGCCTCCCCCGGCACAAAAGCAAATTTCTCGACATCGCCGACCTGATAGGCAAAGCCCGCGTCAAAGGCCAGCAGCGCATTGCGCAGCACGCTTTCGTCCTTCTTGCCAAACTGGCGGCTGACGATCCCCACGAGCTTTTCCTTGTCCAGATTGAAGACGGCGCAGACCATGCCGAGTACAAACATGTTCTTGCCACGGTCACGTGTGGAACCGCCCACGGCCTCCACCGTGGCGGAGGTGAAGGGGACGCCGATGTGGATGATGCCACGCTCGTGTTTGACATCTTCCGCCCCCATGTCCGCAGTGTCGTAGAAGCAGATGCCGCCATCGCGCAGCGCGGCAATGTGGTTCTCGTAGCTGTGCTTGTAAAAGGCCACCAGCACATCCGCTTCATCGCCCTCATGCAGCACCTCTCCCGAGCCCAAATGCACCTGGAAGATGGAGGGACCGCCAGAAATCGTGGACGGGATGGTCATGTAGGTCATCACTTCCTGCGCCGTGCGGCCGGCTAGACGGGCCAGGAAGCCGCCGATGGACTGGATGCCGTCCTGGGAGTTGCCTGCGAGGCGGATGACGGCGTTGCGCAGGGACGTGGGAGAAGACGACGAAGGAGCTGAAGCTGTGGACATGGTTGGAGTACGGGCATGGTGGCACCCGCAGGTTGGTTGGCTGAAGAAACGCGATTCTAGGAGGACTTTTGCAGCCGTCCATACTGTTGAGTGGCTTTTTTCTGCGCCCCCCCGTAGACGTCCTCTCAGGTCCTCAAGATCAAACACCTTGCTATCTCCTCCATTGATGAGACTATGACCGCCCCCAAATACCCCGGGGGACACGTTTTGTTTTTATGAGTACGCATACCTTCCCTGAACTGGGAATCTCCCCCGAGCTTCTTGAAGCCGTTAAATCCCTCGGCTTCGAGCAACCCTCCCCCATCCAGGCTGAAGCTATTCCTGTGGCCCTTACCGGACGTGACGTTGTGGGCCAGAGCCAGACCGGTTCAGGCAAAACGATGGCCTTTGGCATCCCTGTAGTGCAGGGCGTTGATGGTGCGAAGCGCCATGTGCAGGCTCTCATTCTCTGCCCTACCCGCGAGCTGGCCATGCAGGTCTGCGCGGAGATCCACAAGCTGGCTAGCTTTAAGGAAGGCGTGCGCGCCACGCCGGTGTACGGCGGTGCTTCCTATGACCGCCAGATCCGCGCGCTGCAGAGCGGCTCCCAGATCGTCGTCGGCACCCCTGGGCGTATCCTCGACTTCATGGAGCGCGGGTTGATCAAGTTCGACGGCCTCAAGATGCTCGTCTTTGATGAAGCCGATGAAATGCTGGACATGGGCTTCAGCGACGACATCGACCGCCTCATGGCCGCAGTGCCCAAGGAGCGCCAGACCATTTTCTTCTCCGCCACCTTTGAGCCGCGCATCCGCCGCCTCGTGGAAAACTACACGAGCAACGCCGCCACCATCACCATTCAGCAGAAGGCGCTGACCGTGGCCACCGTGGAGCAGCGCTACTACGAAGTGCAGGGCCGCTCCAAGCTGGAAGTGCTCTGCCGCGTCATCGACATCGAAGCCCCGCGCCTCACGATCGTTTTCGCAAACACCAAGCGTGCCGTGGACGACGCCACCGACGCCCTCGTGGCGCGAGGCTATGCCGCCGACCGTCTGCATGGGGACATCAATCAGACCATGCGCGAGCGCGTCATGCGCAACTTCCGCAGCGGCGCTGTGGAAGTCCTCGTGGCCACAGACGTGGCCGCCCGCGGTCTGGACGTCAACGACATCGATCTCATCGTCAATCTGGAGCTGCCCTATGACGCAGAGGACTACGTACACCGTATCGGCCGCACGGGGCGTGCAGGGCGCAGCGGCAAGGCCTTCAGCCTCGTGGCAGGACGTGAAATCTACCTCATGCAGCGCATCCAGCGCTTCATCAACATCCGCGTGGAGCGCGCCAAGGTGCCCTCCCAGGAAGAACTCGAAGCCACCCGCGTGGACAAGACCTTTGAGAAGGTCAAGGCCGTGCTGGAAGGTGCCAGCTACTCCAATCACGAGCATAGCATCCAGCGCCTGCTGGACGCCGGCTTCACCGCCACGGAGATCGCCAGCGCCCTCATGGACCTGCTCATGAAAGACCAGGTGCGAGAGGCCGAGCAAATTATGGAAGACCGAGCCGGCAAGCGGCAAGAGATCCCTCAGCGCGAATTCAAGCCCCGCCCGCAGGCCGCAGCAGCGCCTACGCCGAAATTCGTCCCCGCACCACCTCCGGTGCCACAGCCAGTACCCGCAGCAGAAGTGTCTGCCGCTGAAGGCACGGAAGCTCCTGCCCCCACCTCTTCTGAAGCACCTGCAGCTGCTCCGGTGGAAAACCCCGCCGCAGACTCAGCAGCCCCAACCGAAGAATCCGGCCACGAAGAAGACGCCGGACCAACGAACCATCAGGCTGCCGCCCCAGCGACACGCCCCGCCAAGTTTGACAACGAATTCGAAAGCGACCACGAAGACGAGCGCCCCCTGCCGCGCAAGCAGAGCAGCTACGTGCAGAAAGGCCCGCGCTCCGGCATGGTGCGCCTCTTCATCAATGTCGGCGGCATGGACCAGGTGCGTCCGCAGGACATCGCCGGAATGCTTTACAACACCATTCAAGACCTGACCCCCGGCAGCATCGGTGCCATCGACGTGCTGGAGAAATGCAGCTTCGTCGAAGTCCCCGGTGACTCCGTGGAGTCCGTGCTCGAAGGCGTCAAAGGCGCGCAGTTGCGTGGCCGTGACGTCCGCATGGACCATGCAGACCGTCCTGACGACATCAGCGGCGTGCGGCCCAAACGCTTCGGCGGTGGCGGCGGCTTCATCAAGAAACCCGGTTTTGGCGGCGGCTTTAACAAAGGCGGCTACGGCGGGGGTGGTGCATCTGGCGGCGGCTTCAAAGGCTACGGTGGCGGTGCAGGTCACCAAGGCGGTGGTTTCAAAAAACCTGGCTTTGGCAGTGGTGGCGGCGGCGGTGGATACCAAGGCGGCGGCTTCAAGAAGCCCGGCTTTGGCAGCAAGCCCTGGCAGCAGCGTGAAGGCGAAGGCCCCAGCCCCGGATACGGTGGCGGCGGTGATGACGGCCCACGTCGCGAAGACGCTGGTAACGGCGGCAGTGGTGGTGGCGGCGGCTACGGCGGTCCACCCAAACGCCCCTTCGGCGGCGGCAATCGCTTCGGCGGTGGCGGCGGTTTCAAAAAGAAGTGGTAGGTGCGAAAGGCACTCACGCCTCAATTCGCCTCTGTTGCTCAACCCATTCACGTGACACGATGGGTTTGAAATCAAACCCCGACAGGTGACGGTCAACGACTGCAAACAACGAACTTGCCAGCGCGATCACCACCTCGGTGTCGCCCTGGGACAGGAAGTAGCTCACCGACACGTTGTAGGCGGTGACTTTTTCCTTCATCATGTTGAGAGCTGAGTCATGTCTTCGGGCCGCGTTGCCACGAATCTCCGCCGCCTCTTTGCGATAAATCACCGCCAGACGTGGATTCGGCCCGGTAAGTGGGCTGCCCACCGTCTCTGTACGTGTGGCCAATTGTTCCTTCGCCAGCGCCTGCCGCTCCGCCTTGGCCAGAGCATTCTCCGCCGCAGCAAGCTCCATTTCCTTTTTGAAGAGGTCCGAGAAAATAAACGCCAGCGCATCGACGGCGCGCTTCGCCATGCCTTCCTGGGTTGAGGCGAACGACTTGAGCCGCTTCACACTTTCCACCGCGTCCGTCACTCGCGGTTGTTCCGCCAGACGCAAGGGGCGCAGACACAGTACGATCGTAGGCGAGAGCAACGGATCACCCGTTCGATCCGCTGCTGCATATGCCACAGTGGTCCACACTGTCAGCAGGAAAAGGAAGCATGCTTTCATTGTCATCGAAGGCAATAACCTCATTTACCCTGATTTGTAACATGCAAACTTCAAGCTCGATCCATAGGCAGCCCATCCGCGTATCTTGAATCGTGACCTGTCAACCAACCTAAATGCCCGGACGTGTACCAAGAAATCATTGGCGGCACGCTCCATGCGCTCTTAAATCTCAGCAGGATCGCCTCTCGGCTGTCTCACACTTAAAATCATGCCAAACTCCTCCGCACTCAGGGACGCTCTAACCCAGTCACCAAACAACCTGTCGTTGCTGCTGCTCTACGGTCGTGCGTGCTTGGAGGAATTGCACCTGGATGAGGCACGTGAGGTCTTCACCCGTGCCTTGGAACAGGACCCGGACCAGACCGACGCCATGTTGGGCATCGCCAAGGTCTTGTTCATGGAGGGAGACACCTCCGGTGCCGCCGTGCGTGCCGAGCGGGTCATTTTTCTGGAGTCCACCAATGCCCAGGCGCATCTGCTGCTGAGCCGCGTGTATCTGAGCGAAGGTGACCGCAGCAAGGCCATTGAGCATTTTGACCGTGCAGCGCAGATCGACGGCACCATGAGCGATCCTGCGCTAGAACGTGAACTTGGCCGCACAGCACGTGATGCCCGCAAAACTGCCCCTGCCCCGGCTCCAGAACCTGCCAGCCAGGAGGTGCCTATTTCTAACGGTGGCGATCAGGATGAGTTCTTCGATGACCCCTTCGATGATCCACCCTATGACTGGCGCCCCGAGACGTTCTACGCCCCCGGAGACCCCGAGCGTGGCAACGTGACCTTTGCCGATGTGGGTGGCATGGAGGAACTCAAAGAGGAAATCCGCCTCAAGATCACCTACCCGTTGCAGTTCCCTGATCTCTACAAAGCCTACGGACGCAAAACCGGCGGCGGCATCCTCATTTACGGCCCGCCCGGCTGCGGCAAGACGCTCATTCTCCGTGCCGTCGCGGGAGAAGTGCCATGCAATTACCTGTCCGTCGGCCTGCACGAAATTTTCGACCCCTACTTTGGCAGCACCGAGCGCAATCTGCATCAGATCTTCGAAACCGCGCGCGCCAACGCCCCCTGCGTGCTCGTCTTTGATGACATCGACTCCCTCGCCCAGGACAGGCGGCAGATCCGTGAAAGCCAGATGCGCAATCTGGTGAACCAGTTCCTGCATGAGATGGACGGCATCCGCAGCGAAAACCAGCGCATCCTCGTCATTGGTGCCACGAACCAGCCCTGGGCGCTTGATCCTGCCTTCCGCCGTCCCGGTCGTTTTGATCAGGCCATCTTCGTCGCCCCGCCGGATGCCCCGGCACGCGCCCAGATCATTGAACTGCTCGCCAAGGACAAGCCCATTGCGGAATTCGACACAACAGAATTGATCGAAGCCACCAACGGTTTCTCCGGAGCCGACTTGAAATGGGTCTTTGATCGCGCCGCAGAACTGGCCCTGTCAGCTGCCATTCATACCGGTCAGCCCGTGCCGATCACGCTCGAACTGCTCCTTGCTGTGGCCAAAGCACACTCGCCAAGCACCCAAGAATGGTTTGAAGGTGTCCGCACCCACGCGCAAACCCAGGAAGGCCCGGACAGCATCTTCAACGATATGCGCAAATTTCTCAATGCGCCGTCGAATACGAAGAAGGAGCGATAAGCAGCCAAGGCATTAGCTCGTCCTGAAAATTCAAGACGAGCTACGCTTTGGGCAATTTTTTACCGCGACATCACGCCGTCCACGATGCGCATGGCACCGCGTGGATTGGCATCTTTGAGCAGTTCAGGCAGCGCCTCCTCCGGGAAGCCCTGGTAGGAAACAGGACGCACGAAGCGATAGATACTGCCGGTGCCAATACTGGTGAAAAAGCTGTGGCTGGCTGCGGGATATGGGCCGCCGTGATGCATGGAGGGACAGACTTCGATGCCGGTGGGGAAACCGTTGAAGATGATGCGGCCCACCTTGCGCTCCAGCACGCGAATGAGCGGGGCGAAGTCACGCAGGTCTTGCTCGGTGCCCTGTAGCGTGGCCGTGAGCTGGCCTTCGAGGCTGTTCGCATAGCGCAGCATGTCTTCGAGGGTTGCACATTGTGTAATGATCGAGCACGGACCAAACACCTCGCGGCGCAGTTCGGCATTGGCCTCCAGCACGTCAATCGTCGTGGTGAAGATGCGGCACGCCGCCTGAGAAGCCGTTTCGCTGGACGGAGTTTCCGACTCACCGACAAGCTCCAGGCCATCCACCGTCTGCCACACGGCTGTGCCGGCGTCATAGGCTTCGCAGATGCCGCGATGCAACATCGTCTGCGGCGCCACTTTGCCCGCGAGGGCCGCAGCGTTGCTGATGAACTGGTTCAGCTCGTCGCTCTTCAGACCGAGGACGACCGCAGGATTGGTGCAGAACTGGCCCACACCCATTGTTACAGAACCGACGTAGCCTTCAGCGATTTTCGAGGCACGTTCCTTGAGTGCCCCCGGCAATACAAAGACCGGATTTACTGAACCCATTTCAGCATAAACTGGAATCGGATGCGGACGCGCAGCCGCCACGTCCATCAGCGCACGACCACCGCGTAGCGAACCCGTAAACGCCACGGCCTGCGTGAGCGGATGCTTGGTCAGCGTGGTGCCGATGTCATTGCCCTTCCCATGGAGGAGCGAAAAACAGCCTGCTGGCAGACCCACCTTGTGCAGAGCGCTCAAGACTGCACGTGCGAGCATCTCACAGGTGCCTGGATGAGCTGGATGACCTTTGACGACGACCGGACAGCCCGCCGCCAGCGCACAGACCGTATCCGTACCAATGACGCCGATGGCGAAAGGGAAATTACTCGCGCCAAACACCACGACTGGCCCGATGGGCAGCATCACACGGCGCACATCCGGCTTCGGCAGCGGCTGGCGGTCAGGGATCGCATGATCCACACAGGCATTCGCCCAGGAGCCTTCACGGATCAATGCCGCGAAGAGTTTGAGCTGGCCAATCGCACGACCACGCTCACCTGTGAGACGGGCCATTGGCAGAGCGCACTCGGCATGCGCACGCTCTAGCAGCGCATCACCCAAGGCGGTGATTTCTTCGGCAATCGTGTCCAGTAGCGTAGCGCGCGTCTCAGGTGTCGCGAGACGCAGAGCATCAAAAGTTCCATCCGCCGCCTGCATGGCTTCATTAGCCTCGGCGTGCGTGGCATCACCATAGGCAGGCTCAAGCTGGGCGCTGGTGGTGGGATTGAAGGCGTGAAACAAATGGCCGTGGGGAGCCGCCTCGCGGCCCGCGATGTAGTGATGTCCAGTGAGTGTCATGGTTGGGGAGTGGGCGTTTGGAAGAGTTGGTTAAGCCATCGGATTCATCAGCGTGCCGATGCCGTCGATGGTGATGTTGATGATGTCTCCGCTTTGCAGGGTGAATTCATCGCCAGGGACGATGCCGGTGCCGGTCATGAGGAAGGTGCCGGTGGGAAAGGTGTTGTCACGGAAAAGGAAGCCTGCAAGTTCGGCTGGCGTACGCTTGAGCTGCGACACCGTCGTTTCACCTTCAAAGGCGGCGACTCCGGCGCGGTCGATCTGCAAGTGAATACGTGTTGCTGGCGCGGGTGCTTCGCTTTGAATCAAGATGGCTGGACCGAGTGCGGCGCAGAGCTTGAAGCACTTCGCCTGCGGCAGGTAGAGCGGGTTTTCCCCTTCGATATCACGGCAGGAAAGGTCGTTGCCCACGGTGTAGCCGATGATTTCACCACGGCTGTTGATGCAGAGCGTCAGCTCGGGCTCGGGCACCATCCATTTGGAGTCGCTGCGCAGATGCATCGCCTGCCTCGGATGCGCCACGCGCTGTGGCGTGGCCTTGAAGAAAATCTCGGGGCGTTCTGCCGCATAGACGCGGTCATAAAAGCTGCCACCACCCGCGTCTTTGCTCTCCTCCATCCGAGCGGTACGACTGCGGAAGTAGGTGACGCCTGCGGCCCACACTTCCTGGGAAATGATGGGAGCTAGAATACTTTCCGGCGCGGGGGCGTCCACAGCAGGCGTCGTCGCGGCAATCTGTGAGAGGTAGGCGGAGAGACCCACGACTTCGAGCAGTGCATCCCAGTTGGTTTCCGGCACGGCGTGCCAGGAGGTCGCGGTTTGGATGAAGCAGCCGGTGGAGGTACGGTATAAAAGCATGAGGCAGGCAGACTAGAGGGAGTCGTGCCGCGTGCAACCTGCTCACCGCTGATTCTTGCATAAGGCCTCGTCTAGGCCGTGGAGACAACTGACCCACTGGATGGCTTCATTGGGCAAAGCTACGCGGTAACCTTCAGACGCCCGCCCGCCCACAATGAAGCGCATCGATGGCGGCAGCAGCTCGCGCATGCGGCGCAGTTTTTCCACGATGACCGGGCATTTCTCCGGGTAAACCACGCTCAGGGCCACCGCCGAGGCATTCCGGGCGAGGGCACATGCGGCGATTTCCTCGACGGGTAGATTGGGGCCGAGGTAGGTCACATACCAGCCCAGATCACGGGCGGTGGCGGCGACGATCAGAGCCCCGAGTTCATGAAGTTCCCCCGCTGGCGTGGCAACCACAAGCTCCGGGGCATGCGCGGGGGTCTGACAGCCAGGCACTGGTGTGAGGAGCATCTCTCGAATCACGGCTGTGGCAATGTGTTCGTGACTCGGGCGCATCACCCCCTGCTGCCAGTTGCTGCCGACTTGAACAATCAGCGGACAGACCACCTGATGAAGCATGCCGCGCTGGCCGAGATGCATCCGAGCCTGGAGCAGCACGCGGCGTAGGCCCTCGCAGTCATATCGTTTGGAGGCGGCGATGGCGGAATCGATGTACTGCTCCGGTTCCACCAGTTGGCTCTGCTTCACGAGATCGTCGGCAGGCACGGGCTTCGTCGGATCTGCGGGAATGACCTGCACCACTTTGACCAGTTCCTCCAATTCAGCCGTGCCAAGCCGCGCCACACCACCGATGCGATGACCATTCTCAGTGAGAATTTTCAACAGCTTCAGCCGCTTGACCGCCTCGTCACAATACATGCGGCGATTCGTTCCGGTGCGGCTGGGGCTAAGCGCGCTGTAGCGCCTCTCCCAGATGCGGATCACATGCTGGCTGAGGCCGCTGAGCTTGCTGGCGAGCTGGATAGGACAGGGCATGAACGATGTTAAAGGACAGTTGCCACTTGTGGCTGGAGCGGGAAAGTTTACGCATTGTCGCCGCCTCTGGCTACTGCGTTGTTATCAATTCCGTCACATGCTGAACTACATCTGGTCCTTTCTCCTGCTCTCCGGCCTGTGCGCCGCTGCGCTACTCGGCAATGTCTCGGGAGATACCGGCATCGTGGCCGCCATCCTGTCCAAATCCAAAGCAGCGGTGATGGACATCGCCCTGCCGCTCGCCGGGCTGATGATCTTCTGGCTCGGGGTGATGCGCGTGATGGAAAAAGCCGGACTCCTGCAACTGGCCGCACGCCTTCTCTCCCCCATCATGCGCCGCCTCTTTCCCGACGTGCCGGGCGATCATCCTGCCATGAGCGCCATGATCATGAACCTCGCGGCAAACATGCTCGGCCTCGGGAACAGCGCCACGCCGCTCGGGCTCAAGGCCATGACGCATTTGCAGGAGCTGAACCCGCAGAAGCACACTGCCAGCAATGCCATGGTGACGTTTCTCGCCATGAACACCGCCGCCTTCACACTGGTGCCAATGACGGCCATCAACTACCTCAACGCCGCTGGCATCAAAGGCGCGCATCAGATCATCGTGCCCACCATTCTGGCCACCGCCTGCACAGTCGTGACCGCAGTGGTTGCGGCCAAGCTGTATGGCAGACTGCCATGCTTCGCCATGCAGCCGGATGACCTCACGACAGACACGCCCACGCCGGAATCAGACGGCGGTCCCACCTCCACAACGATCACGCCGCGCCGCAAATTC
>NCCR01000076.1 GCA_002279765.1 Verrucomicrobia bacterium 12-59-8
TGGAAGACCGCGACACGTTTGTCCTGCGCCGAATCAAACCCGCCAAGTCTGTCTTATCGAGGAAGAAGCCCTTAAGTTGACGCGCATGCCCAAAGGGGCTGGTGCGTGGCGGAGTGGAGTGGCGAAAGATCACGACAGTCAGACAAGAAAATTCAGGGCGCAGTGAATGATTCACCGAAGTGCAAAAGCGGATGAAACAAGGTCTTGAAGAGTGCCATTCAGGGCAAACTTTTTGAGAAGCGGTCCAATTGGCACGAAATGTCCCAATGAAGTGACATTTCGTGCCATTTGCATGGCACAAATCGGCTCATCCTGAGGTGGGTCAAAATGTGGTGAAAACGCTGGATCCCTGATTCTACAAGGCTTCCACGCGCACGGATGGTGGCTGGCACGGCTGATGCATGAGTAATGGACGGAACATCACTCCAACCCCCAAAACTCAAATCAAACCACCTAGACTATGAAAATCATCCGAACCAACCCCTTCAGCATCAACCGCGTGTCCGACTTTGACGAATGGTTCCGCCATCCGCTGGCCGGACTGCCAGCCCTGAGCAGCTTCATCAACAACCTTGGCGTGGTCGGCGACAAGCTGGCCGTGGACGTGCATGAAGACAAAGACAACTACTTCGCCAGCTTTGAAGTGCCAGGCGTGAAGAAAGAGGATGTCAAAATCGAGCTGAACAACGGCCTGCTCACCGTCGCCGCTGAAAAGCGCGAGAAGGACGGCGAGAAAGAAAGCTCCTTCAGCCTCACCCGCTCTGTGTCCGTGCCTGATGGCGTCAATGCTGAAGCCATCGCCGCGAAACTCGAAGACGGCATCCTGACGGTGACCCTGCCGAAGCAGGAACGCAGCAAACCACGCTCCATCACTCTGAACTAACCTGATCAAACTTAACTCAAAAAACTCATTCCTAAACGACCATGAATACCACGTGTTCCCCCCGCACCTGCACCCCCGCCACTTCCGGCGTCACTGAATCCCTGCGCAAGCCGCTCTACAACGTCAATGGCAATGCCGAAGCGTATGAAGTACGCATCGAGCTGCCCGGCGTGCCGAAGAGCAATGTGAAGCTCGACCTTGAAGAAAACATCCTCACAGTTCGCGGCGAACGCAGTTCCAACGTGCCGGAAGGCATGAAGGCGCTCCACCGCGAGCTGTCCCCGCTCAGCTACCTCCTTCGCCTGCGTCTCAACACGCCGGTGAATGAGGAGCAGATGAGCGCCAAGCTCGAAGATGGCGTGCTCACCGTGCGCCTGCCGCTCAAGGAAGTGGTGAAGCCGCGTCAGATCCCGGTGCTGTAATACCCAACTGTAAAACCCTCGTGCCCGCATCGCCAAAACTGGTGATGCGGGCATCTTTTGTTGCCGGAGCAGCGAGTCCGCGCCATAAGCTCGGCTCATGTCCCAGCATGAAGCATCCAAGAAATCGCACGGCAATCACTGGCCGATTGTTGTCGCATTGATCGCCGGAGTATTGGTTGGAGTGGTTTTACAGCCGTTTGCACATCCCGCCGGAGGTGGTGCATCGCCTGGATGGCTGATCCAGATGCTGGAAATTTTCCGCTTTGTCTCGGACCTGTTTCTGCGTGGCTTGAAGATGGTGATCGTGCCGCTGGTCGTCGCCAGCATAATCAGCGGCATTGCCGGATTGAAGTCGCTTGAAGGGTTTGCGCGCATGGGGCTCAAGACCTGGGCCTACTACATCCTCGGCAGTCTGGTGGCTGTTTGCGTTGGCCTGTTCATGGTCAACACGATCAAACCCGGTCTAGTTGAGGGGAAACCCAACCCGACGCTGAAAGCCGCGATGGATTCGGCGCTGAACAGCAAGAGCGGCGATGAAGTTGGCAATCTGATGAAGAATGCTTCTGGAGGTGCCAGTTCGCTGCTGGACATCGTGCGCCGCATGATCCCGACCAACGTGATCGAGGCCTGCGCTAAGGGGGATCTGCTAGCCATCATTTTCTTCAGCATCCTGTTTGCCGTGGCGATGGTGCTGGTGCCGGGAGGGCCGCCGATGGCCTTGCGAGACCTCTTCAACCAGCTAGCGGATGTCATGACGCTGATAACGACCTGGGTGATGAAGTTCACCCCTCTAGCGGTCTTTTGTCTCGTCATACCCGCCATCGCCGAAGTGGGCCTGGGTATCCTGCAAAATCTGGTGCCCTATGTACTCACGGTTGTTGGAGCGCTGGCGCTGTACACATTTGGCATCCTGCCGCTGGTGTTGAAAGCTGCGGGGGTGTCGCCACGGAAGCACTTCCGCAACATGGGTGACTCCATGCTCATGGCGTTTTCCACGGCCTCTTCGACGGCCACGATTCCCGTCACCATGCGCTGCGTGATGGAGGAGGCCAAAGTCTCCGAGCGTGTGGGCAGTTTCGTCATTCCGCTGGGTGCGACGGTGAACATGAACGGCACGGCGTTGTATGAATGCGTCGTGGTTGTGTTTGCCGCGCAGGTGCTCGGCATTGACCTGAGTCTGTCGCAGCAGTTCATCGTGGTGCTGCTCGCCCTCGTCTCCAGCATTGGCGTGGCGGGCATTCCGGCCGCCAGTTTGGTGGCCATCATCATCATCATGCAAAACGCGGGATTCAGTGAGGATCACATCAAAGCTTCCCTCGGCCTCATTCTCACCATCGACCGCCCGCTCGACATGGCGCGCACGACGGTGAATGTTTTTGGCGACACCGTGGGTGCCGTCGTGATTGCGAAGTCAGAGGGAGAAAAACTGGACGAATAGTGCATCGCCGCGTTTTGTGGCTGCCCCATGAGCCAGACCGCCAATCTTCACATCGCCTCCAACATTCCGCTGCCGTCACCGCGGAGCATGATGAGCGACATCGCGCCGACGGAGGCGCAAGCCGCCTTCGTGGAGCAGTCGCGGCAAGAGATTCGTGACATTCTCTTTGGCAGTGATTCACGTTTTCTCGTCGTGCTGGGTCCGTGCTCGATTCATGATCCTGAGGCAGGGCTGAAGTATGCGCGGAAGCTCACGGCACTGGCGGAGGAACTGAAGGACCGGCTTTGCATCGTGATGCGCGTGTATTTTGAAAAGCCGCGTACCACGGTTGGCTGGAAGGGCCTAATCATGGACCCGCATCTGGATGGCAGCTGCGACATTCCGGCCGGTCTACGACTGGCGCGGAAAATTTTGCGTGATGTGTTGGATCTCGGAATGCCGACGGCCACGGAGCTGCTGGATCCCATCACCCCGCAGTACATTGCCGATTTGATCAGCTGGAGCGCCATTGGTGCGCGCACGACAGAGTCACAGACGCACCGGCAGATGGCTTCGGGTTTGTCCATGCCGCTGGGATTCAAGAACGGCACGTTTGGGCACATCACGCCTGCGATCAATGCGATCAAGGCGGCGATGCAGCCGCAGACTTTTCTTGGTGTGAGTGAAGAGGGTGTCGCCTCTGCCGTCACGACCAATGGCAATCCGGACTGCCACATCATTCTGCGCGGTGGTGAGAACAAGCCCAACTATGGAGCGGATGATGTGCGGGAGACCATCGACGGACTAGAGTCTGCCAAACTCAAGGCAGCGATCATGATCGACGCGAGCCACGGCAACTGCGCGAAGGATCACCGCCGCATGCCGGATGTGTTCCGTGAAATCGTGCGGCAGCGTGCGGCAGGGCAGAAGGCGATCATCGGCGCGATGCTGGAGAGCAACCTTGTGGCGGGGAGCCAGAAGTTTCCGCAACCTCTGGAGCAGCTGGTGCGAGGGCAGTCGATCACGGATGCGTGCATTGACTGGGAGACGACGGAAGCGCTGCTGCGCGAGGCGCATGCGGCTTTGAAGTAGGCCTGCTCGCAGAAGGAACTCGCGGGCAGAGTGGACCGCACTACTTTGTACCATGGACGACCTTGCTGCACGCATGCGCGCTGATCTGGAAGAGATCGGGCGGACGTTTATGCCGTTTGGCAAATATGGGCCGCAGCATTTTCCACCGAATGGGGTGCCGATTTATGACATCCCGGCGGAGTATCTCGGATGGTTTGCCAACAAGGCGGGCTTTCCGAAAGGAAGGCTGGGTGTGCTGCTGCACATGGTTCACCAGATGAAGGCGGATGGATCCGACATCGTGTTCGACGTGTTTCGGAAGAAGTACGGACGCACAGACCTCAAACCGGCGAAGCGGAAGTCGTGGAAGTTTGAGGAGTGAGCCGGGCCTACGCGCGGATCGGCGGGCCGTACCAGACGTAGCACATCAGATAGACGATGATGCCGGTGACGGAGACGTAGAGCCAGACGGGCACGGTCCATTTGGCCATGAGTTTGTGCTTGTCGAAGCGGTTCCGCAGGGCGGGAACCACGGTCATGATGATCATCGGCAGGCTGAGGACTGCGAGCGGGATGTGCGTGAAGAGGATGGTGAAATAGATGGGACGCGTGATGCCTGTGCCAGCGAACTTCACATGGCCGGCGTGATAGTGGTAGTAGAGATAGCAGCCGAGGAATGCCGTGGAGAACAGCAGCGCGATGATCATGCTGACGATGTGCGGCTTTTTATGGCCGAGCTTGATCATCGTCAGACCAAGGATGATGTGCAGCAGCGCACAGCCGTTGAAAATCGTGTAGAGTTTGGGGAGTTCGGTGACGTCCATGGCGCTATTTCGCTGTAGAGGGAATGTAGGGGGCCTTTTTCTGTTCGTTGAGCAGGTAGTGCAGGTCTTTGCGCAATTTTTCATCCCAGAATTTGGCGAATTCAGGGTCGGGATTCAGAATGTCTGCCAAACTGCGCACGTGACCGAGGTGGTCGATGACGGCAACGCGGAGGTCGTGGATGTACTTGTCGTCCGGAGAGAGGCGGTCAGCCTCCGGCATGTCCTGCACGGGGCGGAATTGGGCCTGGCTGGTCATGAACTTGCGCACGGTGTCTTTCTCGCCGTTCACGAACCACCAGTTGGCGTCGTCCTTGATGCCGAGTCCGCTGGCAAATTTCTGCATCATTTCCGGTGTGTCATCGGCGTCGAGGGTGAAGCTGACAAACTGGAGGCCGGGCTCGTTGGCGAATTCCGCCTGAAGCTTAATGAGTTTGGCGATGACGGCCGCACAGCCGCGCGGGCAGCGGGTGAAGACCCAGGAGATGACGAGGACCTTGCCCTTCAAATCTTCGAGATGGACTGTCTTGCCGCTGCGCTCGGTGAGTTCGAGGTCTTTTTCGAGGCGGCCAAGGATCGGCGGACGGTTCACGTCATTGTCGATGCGTGAGCGATAAATGAGGTAGTTGTAAAAAACGACGAGGCCGAGCGCGGCAATGATGATGGGCACCCAGATGGTCCATGGGCTGAGCTTGGCTTTGGCGGGAGATTCGTTCATGGCGGTGCGGTTACGCGTGTTTCCAGGCGAGAATGGATACGGTCAAAATGGCCGGGAGATACATCAGCGTGCAGAAGAAAAGTTTGCGAGCTGTCGCCCGTTCCGGCTGGCGGTTGAAGCGTAGCGCCAGGACGCAGAGCCAGCCGCTGAGCAGCAGCGCCGGGGGCAGGAACCACCAAGCATAGGCGGCACCGGCATACACAGGGTAGAACATCAGCAGTACGGTGCTGACGGCGTAGGCAAGCGCGTGCTGCGAGGTGCGTGCGCCGTGTTCATCGTCGTTGGCGAGCATGACGAAGCCGCCTTTGCGGTACTCGTCGCGATACATCCAGTTGATGGCGAGGAAATGCGGTAACTGCCAGAGGAACAGCAGCATGAAGAGGTAGATGGCACCCGGTTCGATCATGAGTTCCCAGCGGAAATGCGGTAGGGAGCCTGGAGGCAGCGGCCCGGCGGCGCCCGCCCAGCCGATGAGCGGCGGCAGAGCGCCGGAAACAGCACCGACGAGGGTGTTGGTCGCGCTTTGACGCTTCAGGGGGGTGTAGATGAAGAGATACACCGCAAGGGTGAGCGCGGTGAGCGCCGCAGCCTCCATGTTCACCCGGATGGTCAGATGGATGAGCGCCCAAGCGCTGAGCAGCCAGCCGATGCCGAATGCCGCCGAGGGACTCACGCGCCCGGAAGGCAGAGGACGATCCAACGTGCGCTGCATGCGCGAGTCGGGCTCGATTTCCATGAGTTGGTTGAACACCGCCGCACCGAATGCGGCGAGCGTGCTGCCAATGATCGTGTGAAACAACAGCCAGAAGTCGAAGCCTTTGGGCGCACGGAGCCAGAACCCTACAAACGTGGTGACGATGACGAGCGCACTGAGGCGGAATTTCGTCAGGGTCAGCAGGTCGCGGGTGGTCATGAGCGGTTAGCGGAAAAACTTTTTCGCCTTCTCGAAGAAGCTTTCCTCCATCGGCGAGGTTTGTTCGCCAAGAGATTTGGCAAATTCGTCGAGTTTCTCGCGCTGTTCGGCATTGAGCTTTGTCGGCACGGCGATCTGCACGTGGACGTAGAGATCGCCAAAGCGGTCTTCGCCGAGGATTTTCATGCCTTTGCCACGCAGGCGGAAAGTGGTACCGTTTTGCGTGCCCGCAGGCACTTTCTTCACGCCGAGATCACCGTTGCCGGTGGAGCGCAGGCGGGAGCCGTCTTCGATGCCCGCAGGCACTTTGACACGTACCTTGGTGCGTTCCTTGGAACGTCCGGTGCCACTGCAGTTGCGGCAGGGGTCGCTGATCATTTCGCCGCTGCCACTGCAATCCGGGCAAGTTTGCTGAATCTGGAAGAAGCCACGTGAACTGATGACTTGGCCGACGCCGCCGCAAGTGCGGCAGGTTTTTTTGCCACCGCCGCTGGCAGAGCCGGAGCCGGAGCAGGTTTTGCAGGAGGCACTGCGCTCGTACTCGATCTCACGCTCCACGCCATGTGCGGCGTCTTCGAGGGAAATTTCCATGCCATAGCGCAGGTCACTGCCGCGTTGCGGACCATCGCGACGACGACCGCCGCCTCCGCCTCCGCCACCACCGCCGAAGAACTGCTCAAAAATGCCCCCGCCCACCGCTGAAGACTTCGCGGAAGACGTCGAACGGATCGTGGAAGCCGCCGCCACCTGCGGACGGGCCACCCATGCCACCGGTAAAAGCGGCATGGCCGTAGCGGTCATACGCAGCGCGTTTTTGTTCGTCGCTGAGCACGTCGTAGGCTTCGCCCACTTCCTTGAATTTGGCTTCGGCCGATTTGTCGTCGGGGTTTTTGTCGGGGTGATGTTTCACCGCGAGCTTGCGGTAGGCTTTTTTCAACTCCTCGGCCGAGACGTCACGGGAGACGCCTAGGACTTCGTAATAATCGCGTTTGTCGGCCATAGCTGGGTAAAAAGGGGTTACGCCTCTGCAGGAGCTGTGGGACCACTGGAAACGATGACGCTGGCGGCACGCAGGAGGCGATCCTTGAGCTTGTAGCCACGACGAGTGACACGGATGACGGTGCCCTCGGGGACGGAAGCGCTGACTTCCTGGGCGACTGCCTCGTGAAGATTGGGATCAAATACTTTGCCCTGGGCCTCAATTTCCAAAGCGCCACTGTCGCGTAAAAACTCCTGAATCTGGCGGTTCACCATGCTCATGCCCATGAAGACCATGGACTTTTCAGACTCCTGGCGTGCAGCTTCGAGACCCATATCAAAATTATCCAGGATGGGGCACAAGGCGCGTAGCAGATCGCCATTGGCGTAGGCGCGGGTTTCCTGGGCCTCACGGGCGGAGCGTTTGCGGAAGTTGTCCAGCTCTGCCTGGCTGCGGTAGGCCATGTCTTTCCAGCGTTCGACTTCCTGGGTCAGTGCCGTGATGGGATCAAGCGGGGCTGCCTCCTCCATCGGAGCGGTGGTATCAGGATTGGGAAATTCTGCTTCAGCTGCTTGCTGGGTCGTATCGGGACTCGGCTCGGTCATAGGTTTTCGCGGTGATTTGGGGGGCCGCGACTATGCCGTCTTCTGGATGGCAATCAAGGTGATGTCGTCATGCGAGCGCCGCCCCTTCAAAAAGTGCTCCAAATCAAGGATAATGCCGCCGATGACCGCTTTCGGCCCGTTCGGGGCGTGTTTGGCGAGTTCTTCCTCGACGCGCTCCTCACCAAATTCGATGCCTTTGGGGTCCATAGCTTCGTTTACCCCGTCGGTGTAGAGAAGCAGGCAGTCACCAGGCTGCATCGAAAAGCTTTCATCTTTGGTAACACGTTCAAACACCGCGCCTTTATCGATGCCGACTCCGAGTCCAGGGGGGTGGATCGATTCGACCTTACCGGTGGCTTTGCGCCAGAGCAGCGCGGCGTTGTGGCCAGCACGTGAGATGGTGAGCTTGGAGCCGTCCTCTTCCACCACGACGTAGGACATGGTGATGAACATGTCCTCGCGAATGTCCGGGGCGATCTGGCGGTTCACCGCCGCGAGAACGACACTGGGAGACTCGGAGGTCTGCGATTTGGCCCGCATGAGGGTACGACACATGACGGTGATCATGGCGGCACCGAGGCCCTTGCCAGAAACGTCGGCGATGACTGCGCCAAAACGACCGTCGGGCAGGCTCAAATAGTCGAAGTAGTCGCCGCTGAGAGTGCGAGCCGGGATGTTTTTTCCCGCGATGATGAAGCCCGGCACCTGGGGGTCGGCATCCGGCAGCAGCACCTTTTGGATCTGGCTGGCATTTTGCAGCTCCTGCTGGTCCATGCGGTTCTTCGCCGCTTCCTGATGCGACATGGCATTGGCTAGGGCAAAAGCCGACTGTTCGATGAGCGAATTGAAGACCTCGAAGTCATTGGCGTTGTAGCTGCGGCCATCCTTGGGCGAGGTGACGGCCAAAACACCGAGCCTGCGCTCCCCAAAGCTCAGGGGGCCGATCATGGCGGTGACGTTTTGCTGGGAAGAAACCAGGTGTTCTCCGAGGCGCGGGTCTGCGCCTAGATCGGGCAGCAGTTCCGTCTTTTGCTGAATGAAGATGCCGCCGAGCAGTCCCGCATGCACCTGCTCTGCATGCATGCGCAGCGTGCTCAGCAGGGTGGCGGAGTTTTCCTTCATCTGCTGCCGCACCCGGTCTGGCAGGCTGATGAGAGGGGCGCAAAAGTCGGAATAGTGCCGCGGCACGAGCTGCTGCGAGGCTTCGTCATAGAGGTAGAGCGCGCCGCCGGTGCTCTGCGTCACACGGATGGCTCCCTCAACAATCAACCGGTACATTGATGCCTGCTGGTCATCGCGCCAGATGGCCTCGCCCAAATCGTGGAGGTAATGAAACATGCGCCGTTCTTCGGCGACGATCGCCTCCTCCTCGGCACGGAGCGCAGCGATGGCATGCCTTTGCTGACTTGCAATTTTTGCCAGCATCACAAGTCCCGCCGTCATCAGCAGTACGATCAGGACAAGAAGAGCGATGATCATGGGTTTAAGCGGCGGCCCGGCTCATCCGGGTGGCGCCTAGGCGGGAACAGCAGATGTGCCAGCCTCCAGCTCTTTTTCCAAAAATTCGATCACATCGTGAAACCGGCTTTCATTGGCATCGCTCACATCGGCCAGAGCCTGATGGGCAGAGAGTACGTGCTGAGTCTGCACCTCCTTGCACTCGGCGGTGGTTTCACCGCAGTGCAACAGCGCATCGCAGACCTGTTTGCGTTCCGCCTCCCACAGCTTGCCGTCACGGTCCAGCTCCAGAATGTGGTCCAAGCCCAGGCTGGTGAGCAGTTGTACATTGCGCTGGTTGGCGTTGACGACGCTCAAGGATCCGCCCCCGGACTCCCGGAGATTTAAGGCTGCGCCAGTCAGCATGCCCAGAAAGGTGGAATCCATCATCGGGCAGCGCTCCAGATCGACGACGAGATTGCGCATGCCTTGGGAAACCACGCGGTGCAGGGCCTTCTTGGCCTGCAGGCTGTTTTGAAAGGTGCCCCGGCCATCCACCCTCATCCAGAATACGCGGCCGATGGTGCCAACAAGAATATGAGTGGGAGGAGTCATGCGTGGTGGGGTTAGTTCCAGAGCGCAGATTGCTGGCTGACCAGTTCTTCTTTGCCTCGCAGGATGCTTACGCGCCATGCGATGACCCGACCGCTTTTTTGGTATTCTGGGCCGACGACCTGGAATTTGGAAACGTTGCTGCGACGAATGTCATCAACAACCTGTTCTTGCACACGTTTGCTGAGGCCGGACTGCGCCTGCTGGTACTCGAATTTCACGGTCACCGGGCCGGTGCGGTCATCGGCTTTCCAGAAGAAGGCATAGTAATGTCCGAAGCGGTCCACGATGTCTTTCTTGGTCACCGCGCCGTAAATGTAATGCTGGCGTTCAAACAAAATCGTCGCGTTCGCCGTGTTCGGAGTGAAGAACGGCATGAGGTGATAATACTTCACCTTGGCGATTGTTCCTCCCGGACCTTCGACAGTGTTGGAACAGGCGGAAAGCGCTAATGCCAGGATGGCAAGGCATCCGAGGTGGAAGCAGGAGGTGCGTTTCTCTGTCGTCATGAAAGGGGGGGAATATTGAATCGGGACGCTTGATGTCAATGTTCCCTTCGATTCTTCGACTCGCCAAAGGATTATTTACAAAAGTGATACCGGATCGACATCCCAGGTCACAATGACCTCCGTCGGCAGGGTGGTGGACTGTAGCACCTGCTGGATGTGGCGGCATAGAGGACGGATTTTGGCCGCCCGCAGCAGCAGTTGGAAGCGAAACTGGCCGTGGGCCTTCGCCATGGCACAGGGGGCGGGCTCGCCCATGAGCACGTCTTCAGACAGACCCTCCACGAGGCGCCGATGCAGCGTTTGCAGGGCAAATTCGGCCATTGCCTGGTGTTTTCCCCGGCTTGCCAGGATGACAACGTGAGTGTACGGCGGGTAGTGAAAGGCCCGCCGCTGCTCCAGTTCCTGCTGGGCGAAGCCCTCGAAGTCGTTGTGGCGGGAAAACTGCACTGCCGGGCTGTGTGGTGCGTGGGTTTGCACCACGACCTCCCCTTTTACCTCGCCGCGCCCGGCACGGCCTGCCACCTGCACCAGCAGCTGGAGGGTGCGCTCCGCTGCGCGAAAATCCGGCAGATTGAGCGCCAGATCGGCATTCAGCACTCCGACCAGCGTCACATTGGGAAAATCGAGGCCCTTGGCGATCATCTGCGTGCCGATGATGAGATCCAGCTTCTGCGCACGGAAATCCCGCAGCAGGTCCCGGAGCTGGTTTTTGCGCTGAATCGTGTCCGTGTCCACCCGGGCGATGCGGGCTTGGGGAAAGACCTCGCGCACCACGGTTTCGACGCGTTCGGTGCCGAAGCCGGCGAATTTCAGCCCCGGCTCCTGGCAGGAGGGGCATTTCGACGGCGGCAGCCGACGCGAACCGCAGACATGGCAGACGAGGCGGTTTTCGTGCTTGTGCAGCGTCATCGGGATGCTGCAGTCCTGGCACTGCACCGTTTCGCCACACGCCAGACAGGCCAGCGAAGTGTTGAAACCGCGCCGGTTTAAAAACAGGATCGTCTGTTCCTTTTTCTCCAGACGTGAAGTGATCGCCGCACGCAGCTTTTCCGAAAGAATGCCGGCATTCGCCACGCTGGTCCCCGTACCCTTGCGCCTTTCCATGCGCATATCAACGATGCGTATCAGCGGCAGGGTGCGTCCGTCTGTTCGTTGCAGCAGCTTGAGCAGTTCGTACTTGCCGTTCGCGGCGTTTTCGAAGGATTCGAGGCTTGGCGTCGCGCTGCCGAGCAGAACGACGCATTTTTCGATGCTGCCACGCACCACGGCGACATCCCGCGCATGATAGCGCGGTGTTTCGTCTTGTTTGAATGAGGGCTCATGCTCCTCATCCACAATGATGATGCCCAGCCGCTCTAGAGGGGCGAAAATCGCACTGCGCGCGCCGATCACGATGTCGGCACGGTCTTCGTGAATCTTGAACCACTCATCGTGACGTTCACCGTCGCTCAAATGACTGTGGAGGACCGCGATGCGCGCGCTGCGGTCGGAAAATCGCGCCTTGAAGCGCTCGATCGTCTGCGGTGTCAGCGCGATTTCAGGCACCAGCACCAGCGCCGTGCCGCCGCGCTCCAGCACACGGGCAATGGCCTGAAGATAGACTTCCGTCTTCCCACTGCCGGTGATGCCATGCAGCAGGATAGGTCGGGTCAGCTCTGCTGCATCAATTGCCGCAGCGACGCGAGTGTAGGCCGCCTGCTGTTCATCCGTGAACGTCAGCGCCTGGCTGGGCAAAAAGGCCTCGTCGTGAAACGGATCACGCTCCACGCGCACTTCACTGCGGGTGATCCAGCCCGCTTTGAGGAGCGGTTTGAGGATGGAGGCGGCGCGCGGCACGTCCTTGCGGATCTGGCTCAGAGTCGCTTCGCCGTGGTAACTGCGCAGGATGTCGAGCACCCGCGCCTGCATCGGCGCTTTGTGCCGCAGTTTCTCCAACTCGTCCGGCGGCGGTTCGCGCAGCAGCTTGAGGTGACTGTCCATCACGAAACTGCCCGGTTTGTCCCGCACGGCCTGCGGCAGCATGGTGCGCAGCACGGTGTGAACTGACACCAGATAGTAGTCCGCGATCCAGCGTGCGAGTTTGAGCAGTCCCGGGGTGAACATGGGCCGCTTCGCGACGATGGAGGCGATCTCCTTGAGCCGACCGCGATGCGGCGACTCATCCAGCAGTTCGAGAACTACTGCATTCATCCGCCGGTTTTGCAGGGGTACCATCACGCGAGAGCCCACGACGACCTCATCTTCCAGACTCTCTGGAATGGCGTAATCCAGCTCCATGGCCGCCGCACCTTCTAACTGCACGCGGGCGATCCGCACGGCTTCCACTGGAGTGGCCACCTCGGCCACAGGCCCGCCAAACAGATCACTCTGTTTGGGCCTGGGGGCGTTGTTTGGGCTGGGGCGTAGCATGCGGAGTATCCTAGCCGTCGTGAATCACAGACCAAAACGATTCTTCTTTTGAGAAACAACCCACCCGTGCGATGGTTGCACACAGCAGCATGAAGCGAACGGCATGTGGGACTTTCTGACAAAACATTGGCGCGACGGCGTGGAGATTTTAATCCTCGCCGCGCTGGCGTATCATGGGTATCTGTTTTTCCGCGCCACCCGCGGCGCACGCATTCTGACCGGCCTGCTGGTGCTCCTGCTCAGCCTCGCTCTGATCTCACTGCTGCTGGAGCTGTCTGTCATTAGCAGCCTGCTGCAGCGCTTCTCGGTCTTCCTCGCCATCGCGCTGGTCATCATCTTCCAGCCGGAGCTGCGGCGCGTGCTGGCGGAGCTGGGCAGCAGTCGTATTTTTTCCTTCAACCGGCCCGACCCCGAGGCGCTGGATGTGCTCATGGAGGCCATGCAGCAGCTCTCGTCACGCCGTTGCGGGGCGCTGTTTGCCCTGAAGCGTGGCATTGATCTCAAGCCTTATGCCGAATCCGGGGTGGAGCTGGATGCGGTCATCTCCAATGAGCTGGTCACCACGATATTCCACCCCAAGACCTCGCTGCATGATGGCGGGGCCATCATCGATCAAGGCCGCATTTCCGCAGCAGGCTGTGTTTTTCCAGTGAGCCAGCGTGAGATTCAGGACCGTGCCATCGGCCTGCGTCATCGTGCTGGCATGGGAATCTCGGAGGAGACGGACGCGATCGCACTCGTTGTTTCCGAGGAGACCGGGGCGCTCTCGCTGTGTTTTCAAGGCAAGCTGGAGCACGATTTGGAACCGACGGAACTGCGCCAGCGCATTAATGAAATTCTCATCGAGGGCGCCGATGCCATTCTAGAATCCGCAACGGAGGGCAGTCATGAACTGGGGGCATCAACTTAAAGAACTCATCATCCGCAACTGGCGGGAAAAAATCATCTCATTGGTGCTGGCGTTTCTGTTCTGGTTCATGATCAAGGCCCAGGACGTCCGCAACATGCCGACTTACTCCATGCCGCCGCCCGCGCGGGTGCCGGTGCCAACTTCTCCGGCGCCTTCGCAACTGACGCCGGTGATTCCTGCGCCCGTACAGTTGCCTTCAGAAATGGAGCCCCTGCTGGCGCCGCCGGGGCTGCCTCCACGCCTTTGAGCAAGTCTGGGGAGGCAATCAAGGGTGCCGCCGGGCTTTGACACCCCGGAAGTCCTGCGCTAGAAGCGCGGTCCTATGTCTGAAAAGCGTCAGTTCTTCGGTACCGACGGCGTTCGTGCCGTGGCCAATCGCCATCCTATGACCCCCGAGTTCGTCATGCGCCTCGCGCAGGCAGCTGCCGTCGTGCTTGGAGGCAAACCCGAGGGCGGCGAACGTCCCAAAGCCGTGCTGGGCCGCGACACCCGTGCTTCGGGCGAGATGCTGGAGTCCGCACTCGCGGCGGGGCTGAATTCGGCGGGCGTGGATGTCATCCTCGCCGGTCAGCTGCCCACGCCGGCGGTCGCCATGCTCAGTGCCCAGCTCGGTGCGAACTTCGGCGTCATTGTTTCGGCTTCGCATAATCCGTTTAAGGACAACGGCATCAAATTCGTCCATGGCGACGGCCACAAGCTCAATGACAAGACCGAGGTCGCCATCGAGCGCCTGGTGCTCGGCAATGAAGACACGCCGCGTCCGGAAGGTCGTGGCATTGGCCGCATCACCAAACTGGCCGACGGTGTGGATCGCTACGTGGCGCACGCGATTGCCTCGATGGCAGGCGTCCGCCTCGACGGCATGCGTGTCGCGCTCGACAACGCTCACGGCGCTTCTTCCTTTACCAGCGCTCTCGCGCTTGAGGCGCTTGGGGCCGACGTGCAGGTGTTCCACTCCGAACCGGATGGCTTCAACATCAACGAAGAATGCGGCTGCACGCACGCCGATGAAATCGAGCGCATCGTGCGCCAGTGCCAGGCACAGGCGGGCATCGCGCATGATGGCGATGCCGACCGCAGCGCGCTCTGCGATGAGGAAGCCATCGCGCTCGACGGCGACGAACTCATGGCCATTGCGGCGGAATCCATGCTGCGCAAAGGCACGCTCAAGCAGAACACTCTGGCGGTCACCGTGATGAGCAACTACGGCCTCGACGATCTCGTCTCGCGTCTCGGCGGGCGCGTGATCCGCACCGGCGTGGGGGATCGCTACGTGCTCGAAGAAATGCGCGCACGCGGATTGAACCTCGGTGGGGAGCAGAGCGGCCACATCATTTTTGGCGACTGGGCATCCACCGGTGACGGCCTCGTCGCGGGCCTGCAGATCCTGCGCATCATGAAAGAAACCGGCGAGCCGCTGAGCGAGCTGCGCAAGTGCCTGAAAAAATTCCCACAGTGCTCGCGCAATCTGCGCGTGCGCAACAAGCCACCCATCGACCAGCTCGTCGAGGCGCAGAAGATCATCAAGGAGACGGAAAAAAAGCTCGGCGACTATGGTCGTGTGCTGCTGCGATATTCCGGCACTGAATCGCTCATCCGCCTGCTCGTCGAAGGCCGGGATGTGGAATACCTCGAAGCGCAAGCTGACAAGATTGCCTCCGCAGTTCTCGCCCAGATCGGCTGATGTCGCACTACTTCATCACCGGCACCGACACTGACGCAGGCAAGACCTACGTCACCTGTTTGCTGCTGGAAGCCTTGAAACGCATTGGCAAAAGTGTCGCTGGCTTCAAGCCCTTCGTCTGCGGCGCACGTGATGACGCCATCCATCTGGCGAATGCTGGTAGTGAGGGGCTGAGTGTCGAGGAAGTCAATCCTGTGTGGTTCAAGGTGCCCGCGGCCCCCTACGCTGCCGCACTGATGGAAAACCGCCGCATTGAACTGAACGACGTCATTGACCGCTTTCAGGAACTCATGCAGCGCCATGATCACGTCCTCGTCGAGGGTGCCGGCGGCTGGGAAGTGCCGCTGAATGAGTTTTCCACCATGGCCGACTTCGCACAACGTCTCGCACTGCCGGTGATCGTCGTTGTGAACAACAAGCTCGGCTGCCTCAACCACACCCTCCTCACCGTGCGCAACATCCAGGCCCGTGGCCTCACCTGTGCAGGCATCATTTTGAACTACGTCCGGGAAGAGCGCGACGCCGCAAGCATCAGCAACCGCATGGTGCTGGAGCATTTTCTGGACGTGCCAGTTCTCGCCGAAATCATGCATGGCGAGACGGAGATCGAGTGGCCGTTGTGATGGGGGGGATGGAAACCATCACGGGGTCAAGGCTGACAAAAAACCTGACGATATTTCCTATTTGGCCATTAGCTGGCACATGCAGGTTGCTTTACTAAATACCATGAAAGCTGGCGTTTTCTGGCGCGGCAGACGCAAGCGCATGCTCTGGCTGTTTGCCATCCTGTTTGTTGTCGGTGCGCTGATCCAGGTCGGTGTGTTCTTTTCTTTGGTTCTTTGATCAGATCGTGCGAGTGGCTCGTCTGGCCACGCTCACCACCCCCAGCCCCACAAAGACTCCAATGGCCATTGAAGGCGGGATGTCACTGGGCCAGTGAGCGCCGCAATAAACGCGTGAATAAGCGACTGCAGCGGCCAGCAGATACATGCCGATGCCTGCGCGGCGATAAAGGCACGCGATGACCGTGGCGACGGCGAACATGTTGATGGTGTGGCTGGAAGGAAACGACTTGCCGTGTGCAGCGCCGTTCGGTTCGCTGGGTTGAACCACCGGCTTCTGAAACAGGCGCATGAAGGCCGGTGAAGCGGTGCCCAGATCCCTCACGATCACATCAGCCCTGGCATCGCGTGGGCGCACACGGCCAATGGTCTTTTTCAGGGTGTTGGAAATCACGCCGTCACCGATTGCGATGGCGATTCCGGCACAGAGCAGCATTACACGCGCCCGTCTGCCGCCTCGCCATACCGTGAGCAGCACGGCTACTAGGATGAGGGGCAGCCAGGCCTCAATGGCGGAGAGGGCGGGCATCAGCCAGTCGAGCACCGGGTGTGACCATGCGGTGTTGATTTGATGCAGCAGGCTGAGGTCCCAGGTGTTCATTGCGCACGCACGGGTTTCCAATCCTTCAATTTCCGTCCGAGAAACACGCTGAACTCACGCCGTTCCTTCCCCAGCGGGATGCTGATTTGGCCACGGTGCTCCATTTTCTCGAAGGCGTTGGTGAAGACGGGGTTTTGCAGCAGGGCCTCGCCAGGCCCGGGATCAAGGATCAATGCATCGGCTCCGATGCGTTCTTCAGGCCCAGGCCAGATTTCATACTGGGACTGGACTGAGCCACTTGGCTCCCAGCGATAAACACGTGGATGGGACGGCATGTAGAAGGCCATCTCGGCGGCTTGGTAGCGGTGGCCCAGCGCCATGACAAAGGTGTTCTTGGGTTCCGGCACCACATCGAGAAACTTCTGTGCCTCAATCCCTGCTTCCTTCCAACCGCGCAGGCTGGCCAGTTTGTCGATTCCCTTCAAATCAGTGCTGAAGATAATGACAAGCGCGAGATGCACGATGAGGACCAGCGCACCGCCAACCCTCAGCGACCAGCGCTGCCAGCCGGGATGAAGCTTGAACGGCGCGGCCCCGCGCAGCCATGCCGCTGCCAGAATGAACGCAGGCACAAAGAAGGCGGCGGGCCAGTTTGGATTGATGCGTTGACGCAAGGCCAGCACTGCAAAGCAGGCCAGCGCGGGAGCGGAGGCCAGCATGATGAACAACAGCGGACGCGTGAGCTGTTTGCGCTGCTTCACCGCCGCGATCATCGCAGCAACCAAGGCTGCAAACGTCACGGGGGTGTAGATCAGCGCCTGCAGGCCAACGTTTTCCAAGGTGCGGCCCAGCCAACCGAGAAAGTCCTTCTGGGCGGCATCAAAGTGATGCTTGGTGTGCTCCAGCGTGATCCATGCATGCTGCTGGTTCCAGTGCAGGACCGGAATGATGAACGCCATGCCGCAGAGAATGGCGAGCCACATGCGCGGATTGCGCAGTAGGGCGCGATCCTGATGCGAAACGGCGGCGAAGAGCAACATGAGCGCCGGAAAGGCCAGCATCATCAGTTTGCTCAGCGTGCCGAAGCCAATCACGAACGCCAGTGCTAGCCAGCGCGAGTTGCAGGTCGGTTTTTGGGCGGCAAACCAGAACAGCAGCAGCCCCAGCGTCCAGCACAGCAGCAGCGGCGCATCAATGGTGAACAGCAGGTTAAGCCCCGCATTGGCTATGGTCAGGAGCACCAGCACGGCGGTGAGAAAAGCAGTGCGCGCATCAAACAGCACCAGCGCCATGCGGTGGATGATGACCAGCGTGGCCGTGCCCAGCAGCAGGGCCGCAAAGCGGATGCCCCACTCGGCATCTCCCGAGAGCCAGCCGATCAAGCCCATCATCCAGCCGATCATGGGCGGCTTGCTGTAGTAGCACCAGTCCAGCCTGCGGCCCCAGTCCCAGTAGTAGGCCTCATCCCCCGCCAGATCCGCGCCATTTACAAAAAGCAGCATCACGCCGATGCGCGCGATGAAAACGGCGGCCAGCAGCCACCAGAAACGATTAATCCAGGTCGCGGAGTCAGAAGCGGGAGTTACAGCCATGCGCCTGCATGATAGCGGTGACTGCCGGGTGGGAAATGGGAATCCAATCGGATGATCTTGTTTCTTGGCTGCTTGCACCCGGCTGCGGTGCAGGCACCGTGACACCTCAGGAATGACGAATCACACGGCGCAAAAAGAAATTGACTGGCTCTACAGCACACAGCTCTTCGGCATCAAGCTGGGACTCGACAACGTGCGGCGCCTGCTGAGCGAACTGCATCTGCCTGCGGCTGGGCAGCAGTTCATCCACGTCGCCGGTACGAATGGCAAGGGCTCCAGCTGCGCCTTCATGCATTCCATTTTGCAGGCCGCAGGCATCAACGCCGGTTTGTTTACTTCACCTCACCTCATCCATTTTGGTGAGCGCATTCGCGATGCCGAACGCGTGATCACGCCTGACGAGATCGCCGCAGGCATCGCCCGCCAGCGCGAGCGTGTGGCCGGGTGGGACCCACACCCCACGTTTTTTGAGCTCACGCTAGCCCTGGCCCTTGAATGGTTCGCGCAGCGTGGCAATCCCTGGGTCGTGCTTGAAACCGGCCTCGGCGGTCGCCTGGACGCCACCAATGCCATCACGCCTGCGGTCAGTGTCATCACCCCCATCGGCTGGGATCACATGGACATGCTTGGAGACACTCTCGCCAAGATCGCCGCCGAGAAAGCCGGCATCATCAAGCCCGACGTGCCGGTGGTCACGATGCGGCAGGCCCCCGAAGCGCTGGAGGTCATCGCCAGCACCGCCGCCGAGCGCGGCGCACCTCTTACGATCCTCGAAACGCCCTGGCACGAGGAAACCGGCCTCGCGGGTTCACATCAGCGCTGGAATGCCGCCATGGCTGTCGCGGCACTCCGGGCTGCCGGATTCGACTTCGATGAGGATGCGATCAGACGTGGTCTGCGCGAAGTTCAATGGCCCGCACGTTTTCAAAAAGTGGGCGACTGCATTATTGATGGCGCTCACAACATCGATGCGGCCCGCGTCCTCGCCCAAACCTGGCGCGAGCAGTTCCCGAACGAGCAGGCAGAGATCATCTTCGGTGCCGTCTCTGGCAAGGACACCGCTGCCGTGCTGCGCGAACTCTCTCCCATCGCCGCCTGCTGGCATTTCACCGGCTTTGAGTCACCGCGTGCGCTGCCTGCGGACACGCTGCGCGAAATTTGGAACGGCCTCGGACTCGCATCTCGTCCTGTAACCGCGCATGCGCGCATTGCAGAAGCCTTGCAGGCCATCAAACCCAATGACCCGGTGCTGATCACAGGCTCTCTCTATCTGGCTGGCGAAGCCCTCGCCCTGCTCGAAAACAGAACGGCCGCCTTCGAGCGTAGCGCCCAGTAGGTGCCCGGCGTACTATTCATCAGACGCCGACGCCTTGATCCGATAGCCGTTCTCGTTCTTTTCCAGCTTCATCAGATTGCGCTCCGCCGCCGCCTCCAGCAGCGCGCTGAAAGTGCTGAAGCCGTAAAAGCGCTCGTCGAACTGCGGCTGCAGGCGGCGGATGGCCTGCTTCACCGGCCCGGCCCACACGGTGTCGCTGCCACTGCGGCCCAGCATCGCCTCGACGGTCTCCACCACGAGCTGGAGCGCCTTTTCAGGATCGCCCCCCGGCTTTCTCTCCTGAGAGACCGGTTTGGAGGTGGAGGGGGCCGGCTTCGCACGTGCCATCCGCTTCTTCGTCTTTTCCTCCTCGCGCACCAGATCGTCGTAGAAGATAAATTCGTCGCAGTTGTCGATGAACAACCCGCTCGTGGACTGCTTCACCCCCACGCCGATGACCGTCTTGTTGTTCTCACGCAGCTTGCTCACCAGCGGCGAGAAATCGGAATCGCCGCTCACAATCGCAAAGGTGTCTACATGCGGCTTTGTGTAGCAGAGGTCGAGCGCGTCCACCACCATGCGGATGTCCGCCGAATTTTTGCCCGACTGCCGCACATGCGGGATCTCGATCAGTTCAAACGATGCCTGATGGATGCCGGCCTTGAAGCCTTTGTAGTGGTCCCAGTCGCAGTAGGCCTTCTTCACCACGATGCTGCCCTTCAGCAGCAGCCGGTCCAGCACCTTGTTCATGTCGAACTTGTCATACTGGGCGTCCTTCACCCCGATGGCCAGATTTTCAAAGTCGCAGAAAACAGCGATGGTATGCATGCGGTCGGTAGGAGTGGCCATGGTAGCAGACCGTCCGCCCGCACAGCCTCCGGGTCAACCGGCGTTCGAGTTGCATTCGTGGCAGAGGTGCCCAAGGAATGCCTGCAGGAACTTTTGGTTGCGCGGGAGAACTGTGAGGTGTGCGCCAACGAAGGCAGCTTCGCCACCGAGCAGATCTGCGGCAGCAGACTGGAATCGGCACCGCAAAACAAGCGCTGACAGAGGCCTCTCAAATTTTGGCCGACTAAACCCCTTTTTTCAACAGGCTCTTAGACGGCCGCTACTGCCGTCTGCCCTTGCTCGCCGAGGCCTTCGACACCGAGTTCGATGACATCGCCGGGCTTCATGAAGAGGGGATCGGGTTTGAAGCCGAGGCCGACGCCGGGAGGCGTGCCGGTGGTGATGATGTCTCCGGGCAGCAGGCTCATGAACTGGCTGAGGTAGCTCACCAGCGTCTTCACGCCGAAGATCATCTGCGCAGTGCTGCTGTTCTGAATGGTCTTGCCGTTCAGCTTGAGCCAGAGCTTCAAATTTTGCGGATCAGGAATCTCATCGCTTGTGGCGAGAAAGGGACCGATGGGCGCGAAGGTGTCACAGCTCTTGCCTTTGACCCACTGACCGCCGCGCTCCAGCTGCCATTCGCGCTCGCTGTAGTCGTTGTGTACGCAGTAACCAGCCACATGGCTCAGTGCGTTCTCTTCGGAGACGTAGCTGGCCTTTTTGCCGATGACGAAGGCGAGCTCGACTTCCCAGTCGGTCTTCTTCGAGTTGCGCGGGATGACCACATTGTCGTTCGGCCCGGCGATAGCACTGGTGGCCTTGAAAAACACGATGGGCTCGGCGGGAATGGGCATGCCGCTTTCCTTGGCGTGGTCGCTGTAGTTCAGACCGATGCAGATGATCTTGCTCGGACGTGCAATGCACGGGCCCAGACGCGTATCGTCAGCCACCTTCGGCGCACTGCCCGCATTGGCCTTCGCCCAGGCGGCGAGACTTTCCAGACCATCGCCCCCGAAGAACTTCTCATCGTAGTCGCTGCCAAAGGCGCTCGCATCAATGCGGCTGCCATCGTCGAGTTGCAGGCCGGGTTTCTCTTCTCCAGGATTTCCAAAGCGGATCAGTTTCATGGTATGGTTGTTCTTCTCGGTTCTCGGTTTTCAATTCGTCATTTCTTCTCGTCGCCTTCGTGATTCGTGTAGCGGCCGATGAGCGGATACTGCTCCAGTTCGGCCACGGTACCGGTGACCGGGAAACTTTCACGGCCGACCCAGTAAACGGCTGCCGCAGCGATGTCTTCCGGCATCAGCAGGCGGCCCATCGGCACGGCATAGGCAGGCAGACGATCCGGCCAGCCTTCGCCAAGTCCGTCGCCAAGTTTCACCTGGTATTCGTTCTCGGTGAGCGTCCAGCCCACATTGAGCTGGTTCACGCGCACGCGGTCGGTGCCGAGCGCGTCAGCCAGATTGCGCGTCATCGTCATCAGCGCGCCCTTGGACATCGAATAGGCCAGCAGATTGGCCTGACCGCAGTGGGCGAGCACGGAGCCGATGTTCAGCACAACACCCCGGTTCTTTTTCAATTCGGGCAGCAAGGCACGGATCAAGAGCATTGGCGCACGGGCATTCACGCCGATGATGCGGTCAAACATGGCTGCGTCGGTCTCGCCGATTTTCGCGCGATTGGTCAGCGCCGCGTTGTTCACCAACGCATCGACCTTGCCAAAGGCGGCGATCGCATCCGCCGCCAGCTTGGCTGGGTACGCGGCATCCGCGAGGTCCCCCTGGCAGAAGGCCGCCTTGTCCTTGCCGAGTTCCTGGCACAAAGCCTCACCGCGTGCCGCGTCACGGCCATGCAGGATGACTTTGGCTCCTTCGGCGACGAAGCGCCGTGCCATGAATTCGCCGATGCCGGTGGTGCTGCCGGTGATGAGGATGACCTGGTCTTGAAGTCGCATGATCTTTGCTGGGTGGGTGATTGAAGAGCCTTTTTCTATGGCGAGCGCAGGCTGATGCTCAAGATTTAGAAACGGCATTTCATCGTTCACGGGGCTGCTAGCTGGCGTAAAACCTCCAGCGCCTTCGTCTCAAAGATCTGCTGCCACTCGGGCGCGACCAGCGTATCGCAGTCTTCTTGGGCGTAGCCGGGGTTGAGCCGCTGCTCGACGGTGGGGGTGTAGTAGATGTAGCCGTTGGTGTAGCCTGAGACATGGGCCTGAAGATCTCCAGCGGCTTTTTTGATGTTCAGGCCAACCTGCACCGTGACTTCGCCAGGAAACGTCACCAGTTTGAAATCTCCCACACGCAGGCCGCAGACTTCGACCTCGAGCGTGGGAGTGGCCGCTGCCTGTGTTTGCTTCAGGTGCATTTTCAGCAGCGCCAGGTTCGCATTTAGCCGTGTGAGCCGCTCCATGATTTCGATGTTGGCGAGGTAGTTTTCCACCAGCAGGTGGTTGTCGGCATCCAGTTGTGAGATGGCCTTCCGGTCAAGCGCCTGATCGTGCAGATAGCTCTGCGAGTAGTGCGATGGCGTATCCGGCCAGAGCTTATGCTGGAGCAGCAGCGGCAGGAAGGTTTTGAAATTGATGTTCGTGGGCTTGAGCGCTGCGAGGAGTTTTTTCTGCTCCGCTTCGATGCTGGCGATACGTGCGGTGTAATCCGCCGCGCGTGGCACGGCGATGGTGGTATTTCTCACTTTGAGCACGCCATCACCTTTTGTTTCGATCTGCCGTGCAGCGGCCAAAACGGTCGTGCCAAGCAGGGTGCCGAGCGGTTCGGCATCGGCAGGACGTGTGACTTCCTTGTAGCGCACCGGGTTGATGTCGCCACCGCAGCCCTGCACAAAGAAAGCCATCGCGCCACCTCCGAGCGCGTCCTCGATGACTTTGGAGGCAAAGCCTGGATAGTCTGCTGAGCAGCCTTTGCTCGGCGGATTCATGATCGGATGACAGGCGAACTGATAAAGCATGACCAGGGGTGTGCCATCGGCACGATCGAGCCGCAGCAGGCCGACCTGCGGATCGATCTGCCCAGCGCCCGCGACCTCTCCATCTAGCGGCATCGAGTAGGCACGGCGCATGTCCACCGTGCTACCGTCCTTCATCTTGAGCCGACGATTTTCGCTGATGCGAGTCTCTGAACCGACTCCGCCGCCAGCCTTGACAGGGACGAGATTCTTCGCCGCCTCCTTCACTGCCTGAATGACAAGCGGCTCCAGATCGCCACGCACAATGCCATGACAGTGACTGGCATTGACCACAATATTTGACGGCGGAATACCCAACTCCTGCAAGCCGACACGCACAGTGGCCATGAAACCATTGCCGATGCGCCCGATGCCGCCCACCGCCACCGCATCCAGCGTGATCAGCACCGCCGTGGTGCCGCCGCTTTTCAAAACGAGCGCCTTGGCAAAGCACGGATCATTCACAGGAACCGTGCGGTCTGTGATGTCGATTTTGGCAACACCAGCGAGCATTTCGGCCCTGGCAACGGCCACACAGACGAACAGGAGGAGGCAGAGAATTTTCATCACAGGTGTCCCATAGGGACTTGAGGTTTTTTGAGTGAAGTGCGCTGACTGAGGGCGGGAAGAGGCTTGATTTGGAGTGCGATGTCTAAAACAAAACA
>NCCR01000352.1 GCA_002279765.1 Verrucomicrobia bacterium 12-59-8
ATGCCGCGAGTCGCGGAGCGCCAACGCTCGCCTTCGGTAACGGTGGCGAGGTTACGCAACTGCGGGAGTTCGGAGGCGTAGAAGCGGAGGACGTTCTCACTGCCCTGCAATCGCAAGACCTGGCCTTCGGGCTTGAAGCCGAGACCTTCCAAACGGCGCAAAAGGCGGAATTCGGCCTCTATGTTTTGGACGTAGAATACAAAGTCATTCGATTCATCTTGAAGTGGGAAGATTGAATGACCGCCGTCGGAATGGCGCACGGGCCAGGTGTGCGAATTGTAACGGGCTGAGAGTTTCGCATCCACGACCTGCAGCGAGCCGTCGAGCTGGATTTCGAACTGGCAGGGCACCGGGGCGACGTGGAATTTCTCCAGGCCTGCGCCGCGCAGTTCCATCTGGAAGCATTCGCCCAGAGATTCCCCCTGCTCTGCCAGCCAACGTAACGGCTTGATAACGTTTGAACGACTCAGCTCTCCCGCAAGGGTGGTGAGGGCGGGGGTGTCGGCCAAGTGGCGGAACAGGGAGGCGGTCTCCTGGCAGATCCACCAAGCACCCATGACGTGCTTTTGGTGAGCGCCTTCGAGTTTGAGGCGGACGGTTTGGGCATCGACGGACTCCACCACCAGCGGCAGGCGGACGCGCTCCGGGGCGACGTGGAGGGGGCGCTCCTGGCCATTCGGCTTGCCGACGAAGACCCTTGGGTGCTCGGCCAGCGATTGAAGGAAGGTGTTCAGGCCTTCGCCTTTGAGGGAGATGGGCAGGCTCTGGGGCTGCTTGATGCCTTGGCTGGCCAGCCAGGCGGCGAACATGGAGGACTCGCCCTCGCCTCCGGGTAAATACTTCACGAAGACGCCGAAGGGCTCGCGGATTTGCCCTTGGAGCAGGGGTTCGGGGAGGTAGAGGGAGTAGCGCCCCGCGATCTGGAGAGCGGTCAGGCAGGGCTTTGTTGTAGTACCGGCTTGAGCCGGTCCGGAACTGCCGGAACCGGCTGAAGCCGGTACTACAGAACGTGCTGCAGAGCTAGAAGCGGGTCTGGCACCGCTTTGCTTGCGGACGTGGGCGAGGGCCACGGCGAGG
Source organism: Verrucomicrobia bacterium 12-59-8 (assembly GCA_002279765.1). The sequence goes on from NCCR01000352.1 coordinate 1,078, forward strand.
GCGTGCTCGCACATCATGCCGCTGCGGCGGGCATGGGGGCAGGTGCAGAGGTTCTCCACATCGGATGAGGTGCGGATGCGCAGGCCGGTGGTGAATTTCATTTTGCCTGAGCCCGCAGTGCCACGGATCATGCCGTCACTGCTGCTGGTGACGACGGCCAAACCTGCATCCACCAAGGAGCGTGCGGACTTCATCACCGCCCAACCGCCGATTTCTCCGAGCCATTTCTCTGTGATTTCCATTTCGTGCTGGCGTGTCCCATGGTTTATCTGCAAAGTCCAGTACCTATGAGGATTGTCGCCATTTCCAACCAGAAAGGTGGCGTCGGTAAAACGACGACCGCTTTGAACCTCGCCGCGTGCCTCACCCAGCGCGGCGTGCGGGTGCTGCTGGTGGATCTCGACCCCCAGGCAAACGCCACCAGCGGCCTCGGCTTGGCCCAGGAAGAGGGCGGCAGCCTGTATTCAGCCCTCGTGGACGGCACCGACCCTCGTCTTGCTATTCGCAGCACGCGGCTGCCGGATCTCTCCATCATCCGCTCCCATCAGGAGCTGGCCGGTTGTGAAATCGAGCTGGCCCAGGCTGGCAACCACATGGCCCGCCTGCGTGAGGTGCTAGCCCCGCTGCGTGACTCCGGCCATTTCGACTACGCCATTCTCGATACCCCGCCCTCCCTCGGCGTGCTCATGACCGGGGCCCTGGCGGCGGCGGACGAACTGCTCGTTCCCATTCAGTGCGAGTACTTCGGTCTCGAAGGCCTTTCCAAGATCGTCAACGTGGTGCAGCAAATCCGCGACTGCGGGGCCAATCCGAACCTGCTGCTGGAAGGCATCGTGATGACGATGTACGACAGCCGTGCCAACCTGGCGAACCAGGTGGTGAATGACGTGCGCAATTACTTTGCCGAGACCTGCTACCAGACGCTGATCCCGCGTACGGTGCGCCTTGGCGAAGCCCCCAGCTTCGGCAAGAGCATCATCGAGTACGAGCCTTCTGGTCGTGGTGCGCAGGCCTATCGGGCGCTGGCCGATGAATTCCTGGCCCGCCGTGCGGTGCCCCAAGCTCCCGCCGTCGCTGCGGCTTAACCCAGCCCAGGTGTCATGCAGACTCCCGCACATGGTATCCATGGGCGCGGGGCAGCTCTCAATCCGCACCAGCGTTTTGCCGAACTGCATGTGGACTACGATCCCGGTGAAGCGCCGGAAAAAGTCGCCACGAAGTTCCTGCGCGATCACTCGTCCAGCATCATCTCGCGCAACAGCAGCCCGGATCTGCCTTTTGAGGCCAGCCTGAATCCCTACCGTGGCTGCGAGCACGGCTGCGCCTACTGCTATGCCCGGCCCACGCACGAGTACCTCGGCTTCTCTGCCGGGGTGGACTTTGAATCCCGCATCATGGTGAAGGAGAACGCCCCTGCCCTGCTGCGCGCTGAGCTGCTCAAACCTTCCTACAAGCCGGAGAATCTTTCCCTCAGCGGCATCACCGACCCCTATCAGCCCATCGAGAAAAAGCTCCGCATCACGCGGGGCTGTCTGGAAGTCCTCGCCGAGTGCCGCCATCCGGTGGTGCTCATCACGAAAAACCATCTCATCACGCGGGATGTCGATCTGCTGGCGGAGCTTGCGCGGCATTCGGCCACTGCGGTCTATATTTCCATCACCACGCTCGATCCCGATCTGGCCCGCAAGCTGGAGCCGCGAGCGTCCTCGCCGAAGATGCGGCTGGAGGCTATTCGCATCCTGCATGAAGCGGGTGTGCCCGTGGGGGTTTCCACCGCGCCGATCATCCCCGGCCTAAACGATTCCGAAATCCCCGCGCTCATTGAAGCCGCCCGCGCTGCCGGGGCACAGTTCGCCGGATACACCGTCGTGCGCCTACCCTTTGCCGTGAAGGATGTCTTTCGTGCGTGGCTGGACCAGCACTTCCCCGGCATGCGGGACAAGATCCTCAGCCGTATCGAAGAGACGCAGGGCAAGACCTTGTCGCATGGCGAATTTGGCAAGCGGCTGAAAGGCGTGGGTGTGTGGTCGGAGCAGATCGCCGCACTGTTTAAGGTGTCGATCAAGCGAGCAGGCATGCTGCACCGGAGGCCGGAGGTGAGTGCGGAGGCGTTTCGGCGGCCGCGCGATCCGGGTGGGCAGATGGAGTTGTTTTAGCTATTGGCTCTGGTGATGCCTTCACGCCAGCCTTGCCATTTTTGCTGAAACCGCTTAAAAGATGACAATGCCTGACGTCGCCAAGCCAGCCCATGCACCGGCGGACAAAGCCAACGAGGCTTTCTGTGCGCCGAGTTTAAGCAGCGTTGAAGAGCACTACAAGCTGCTGAGCTGCCTGCTGGATTACATTCCTGACCGCATTTATTTCAAAGACAAAGAGGGGGCGTTTGTGCTGGTGAGCCGGTCCGAGGCCGAGTATCTCGGGGCGTGTGATCCGGCGGAGGTGATCGGTAAAACGGACTTCGATTACTTCGAGCACGCCCTGGCGCAGGCGGCCATGGAGGATGAGCAGGAGCTGATGCGGCTGGGCAAATCCATCACGGGCAAGGAGGAGAAAAAGCGGCTGCTGGATGGTCGCACGGGCTGGGCGCTGGTGACGAAGATCCCGCTGCGCGATGCCGACGGCGGCATCATCGGCACCTGTGGTATCTCCAAAGACATCACAGCACTCAAGGAGACCGAAGAGGCCCTGTACAAGGCCAATGCGGCACTGGCCTCGCAGAAGGCGCTGCTGGAGCAATCCATGGCAGAACTGCAGCAGACCAAGCTGGAACTGGTGCAACAGCTGGCCATGCGTGAGCGGGTGGAGGACGAACTCGTCCGGGCCAAGCGTGAGGCCGAGGAGGCCAGCAGCGGTCTGGGTCCCTTCTTTCAGGTGGCGCTGGACATGCTCGGCATTGCCGGGATGGACGGCTACTTCAAACGGATCAATCCAGCCTTTTACAACTCACTGGGCTACACGGAGGAAGAGATGCTGAGCCAGCCCTTTCTCGAATTCGTACATCCTGAGGACCGGCCCAAAACCGTGGAGGCCGTCGAGCAACTGTTCGGCAAAGGATATCGCTTAAAGATACGCAACAACCTTACTCAGCCTGGGTTTTGGGCGGCGGAGGAAGCGGTCGGTATGGCGCGTGAAGCCGCCGAGGCGGCAAACCAGGCCAAGAGCACCTTCCTCGCGAACATGAGCCACGAGATTCGCACGCCGATGAATGGAGTGCTGGGCATGACGGAACTGCTGCTGAACACGCGCATGACGGCCGACCAGCGAGGCTACCTGAACCTCGTGAGGCAGTCGGCCGACTCCTTGATGACGGTGCTCAATGACATCCTGGATTTCTCCAAGATCGAAGCGGGCAAGCTGGACCTCGACAAGCATGAGTTTGATCTGCGCGACTCCATCGGGGACACCCTGCAAACGCTGGCGACCCGCTCCGCAGAGAAGGACATTGAGCTGGCCTACCACGTGAAGCCTGACGTGCCCGACTGCCTGATTGGCGACATTTGCCGCCTGCGGCAGATCATCCTGAACCTGGTGGGCAACGCCATCAAGTTCACGCCGCGTGGCGAAATCGTAGTGGAACTGCGCGTGGAGAGCCGGACCGAGACTGAGGTGACCCTGCATGTGCAGGTGTCGGACACGGGCATCGGCATCGCCAAAGACAAGCAGGCGCATGTGTTTGAATCCTTCACGCAGGCGGAGAGCTGCACCACACGCCGTTTCGGCGGCACCGGACTCGGCCTGACCATTTCCAGGCAACTGGTCGATCTCATGCAGGGGCGCATGTGGCTGGAAAGCGAACCGGGCAAGGGCAGCGTCTTTCACTTCACCGCGCAGTTTGAACTGGCGAGCCAGAAAGCGCACGCCTCGCGGTTGCTCCCGGAAACGCTGCGCGACTTCCAGGTATTGGTGGTGGACGACAATGCGACCAATCGCACAATTCTCGAGGAGATGCTCAAGACCTGGGAGCTGCGGCCCATCCTTGCCGCCAGCGGTGCCGAGGCTTTGCAAATCTTGGAACAGGCCCAGACCGAAGGCTCGCCCATTCCGCTGATGCTGCTGGACTACATGATGCCTGTGATGGATGGCGCGGAAGTTTGCCGCCAGATCCAGCAACGTTTCAGCAGCGATGCGCCCAAAATTTTGATCCTTTCTTCGGGTGGCAATCTGACCGCCGAAATTGGTGATGAATGCCTGGGATATGAGCGCTGCCTGACGAAACCCGTGAAGCATTCGGATCTCTTCGACACGATCTGCCGCGTCATGGGAGATCTGAATGCCGATGACAAAACCGGCAGCGCCCACGAAATGCCCGGTCTGCAGAGCATGGCCCCCATGAAGCTGCTGCTTGCGGAGGATGGCCGGGTGAATCAACTCGTCGCCATCAAGATGCTCGAAGACCGGGGACATCATGTCACCCTGGCCAGCAACGGACGTGAGGCTTTGACCCTGCTCGCCAGCCAGACTTTCGATGCGATCCTCATGGACATCCAGATGCCCGAGATGAACGGGTTTGAGGCCACGCTGGCCATTCGCCTGGAGGAGACCGGCACAGACCGTCACATCCCCATCATCGCCATGACGGCCAATGCGATGAAAGGTGACCGTGAGCAATGCCTAGCCGCCGGGATGGATGACTACATCGCCAAACCCATTCACTCGACGCAGCTTTATCCCCTGCTGGAAAAGTATGCCAGCCTCAGCCAGAGGCCCCAAGCTGAGCCCCTGCCCTTCGGTACTTGCCGTGATGCGCCCGTGTTCGACGCCGACACTTTCAGCGAGAACATTGGCGATGGCCCGCTGATGCTGGAGCTGATACGGCTGTTTTGTGAAGAGTCGCAGCCCATGCTCGGCAATGCCTGCCTGGCACTCCATGAGCTGGATGCTGAAGCGCTGCACCATGCCTCCCACTCCCTACAGGGACTGGTGGGCAATTACGCCGCCACACCGGCCTTCAATGCCGTGTCCGCCCTCACGCAATGCACGCGGAATGGCAATCTGCTGCAGGCGGGCAAACTGCTTGCGGTGGTGACTGACGAAGTAGCGCGACTGCGAGAGGCCCTCGTTGAGTTTGGGCGGGAGATTGAGTGAATGGATTGAAGGCTTGTGTAAGAAGGGGGGGGCGTTTTTCATCCATGCATCCCACGAGTCGCATGAGGCTAATCACGCAAAAGCGGGCATCCTTGAGGGCTATGCGTATCGCAGCACATTCATTCGACATTCGGATTTACTCATTCGTCATTTGCCCCCATCGCTCTACCCTTCTTCCAGACCTGTCTATCAACCACCGACCCGTTCCTCCCACCCCATGCCCACCCTCACCGTCCAGCCCCGCGCCCGCCTCTTCCACGGCCACCTCTGGGTCTACGCCACTGAAATCCAAAAACGCTTCGGCGATCCCAAGCCCGGCGATGTCGTCCACCTCCAGGACGTCCGTGGCAAGCCCCTCGGCAGCGCCATCTACAATCCCCAGTCCCAGATCTCCGCACGCCTCTTCTCCTACCGCCGCCAGGACCTGGATCTGGACTTCTTCACACGCCGCATCCAGCGGGCGATCAAGGTGCGCGAGGCCTCTGGGGTGGACCTCAATCTCTGCCGCATCGTCTGGAGCGAATCCGACGGACTCCCCGGCCTCATCATTGATCGCTACGGCGACTTCCTCGTCATCCAGACCCTCACCCTCGCCATGGACCTGCGGAAGGACCTCATCATCCAGGCCCTCAACGACACCCTCAAGCCACGCGGCATCGTCCAGCGCAACGAAGGCGCCGTCCGCAAAGCCGAAGGCATGGAGCAGATCAAAGGCGTCATCAGCGGCGAGACACCCGAGCCCTTCGTCGTCCGCTACCAGGGCAGCGCCTTTCACGCCGACCTCCTCGAAGGCCAGAAAACCGGCCTCTATCTCGATCAGCTAGACAACTACCAGCACGTCGCCTCCCTCGCCAAAGGCCGCCGCGTCCTCGACTGCTTCTCCAATCAGGGCGGCTTCGCCCAGGCCTGCGCCCTCGCCGGAGCCAGCGAAGTCACCGCCGTGGACATCAGCGAGTCCGCCACCGAAGTCGCCAAACAAAACGCCGCCATTGCCGGCGTGCAGATCAACTGCATCGCCGAAAACTGCTTCGACTTCCTCAAGCGCAACGAAGCCGCCGCCGCCCGCTACGACCTCATCATCCTCGATCCCCCCTCCTTCACCAAAACCAAAAGCTCCGTGCGCGATGCCCTCCGCGGCTACAAGGAGATCCACCTCCGCGCCATGAAGATGCTAGAGCCCGGCGGCATCTTCGCCACCTTCACCTGCTCCCACCACGTCAGCGCCGAGGAATTCCACAGCAGCATCACCGACGCCGCCGTGGACGCCAAAAAAACCCTCCGCCGCGTCACCACCTACACCCAACGCCCCGACCACCCCATCCTCGCCACCATCCCCGAAACCGAGTACCTGCGTGGTTATGCGTATGAGGTGGTCGCTTCGTGGTAGGCTCTTGACCTCCTTATTCCGGGGTTCCATTTGTAAATAAGCGCCATGATCTCCAACTCAGAATTCGGACATCACCTTATCACCTGTCAGGGCGGAATGTCGCTTTCCGCGAAGCCATAAAGAACCGCACAAATGAGTAAGACACTGTGCCTCATTTTTGGGAATGGATTGACCATTGATCTCCTCTCTCACCTCGAATTAATAAGTCTGGTTGATGTTACAAACCTGTTTCGTTATGGGGCCGACGTGCCATGGCCAGCAACAAATGAACCTGGATTTTTGTCATTTAAGCATTGCCCGAATCTCTGGAATCTAGGGGCTAGGCCACACATGGAAACTGTAGAATGTCTTGCCCTAATCGAAGACATAATCACTTGCGCTAACGCTTAAAGCATCTTTTCGTCCACTACGATTCAATTGTTGCTCCTAAATTGGCAAACGCAAAAACATGGCCATGGTTCGAATTTTTAAAAAGAGTCAGCTCTAGTGGGCAGTATCAAAAAATTGAAATTATCACTTTTAACTATGATCCTTGGCTTGAACGAATTCTTACTCAAGAAGCAATTCCATTTGAAGTCGCGCCCATACAACTAAGCACTTCGACACCTCCAGCAATCATATCAATAATCAAGCCTCACGGCTCGATCTCTTTTTGTCATACACAAAAACTCGATAAAAAATCTTTTGCCATTAATTACGATAAAAATCTAGTCGATGGCAAGATAACAGATTTTAATATTTCGTATGATGAACTTGATGCAAACTATCTTGTTACACCACTAATTCCTCCAGCTGGTGAGGCGCGTAGATTAAATCAAACTTGGGCAGGCGAGATTCAGACACACTGCCAAAATGTCGCCTCCTCACTGACAGAAACCGACGACATGCTGATCTGCGGCTTGTCTTATTGGCACGTAGATAGAGCAGAGCTCGACACTCTTTTAAACTCTTGCTCTGCGGCTATTAATATTAAAATGATTAATCCGAAGCCCAGTAGAACGCTCACAGCGGTGATCACCAGCATATTTGATCGTTTCATCTGTTATCCTTCCTGCACAATCCTTAGCAAACTACTCAAATGAAACCCAGACTCAGAAGAGATACGAACACAATCACGATCGCGAGTTTTTGGGAGAATTATCTTCTGAATAAATACGATTTTGACCCTCCATATCAGAGAATGAGTGTGTGGACAGAAGAAAAGCAGTCATTTTTCATCGACAGTATTCTGCGCAATTTTCCCATCCCCCCGGTCTTCCTCCAACAAAAGATTGATAATAATTCAGGCAAGACCACTTATGAGCTAATCGATGGCAAACAACGATTGACGGCAATAGTAAAGTTCATACGAGGAGAGATAGCCTGTAGCTCAGAGTTGGCAGATGAGGGCACTGAAGGAGACGAGATTGCAGGCAAATACTTTGACGATCTCGACACTCCTGAGCTTACAGAGTATAAAATACATTTTTGGCGCTATTCACTTCCAATCGAATACATTGATACCGACTCGAAGAAATTGATCGACGAAATTTTTGATCGATTAAATCGCAATGGAGAACCCCTTACCGGTCAGGAACTTCGCAATGCACAGTATCACAACGCAGCATTCAGCAGACTGGTTGATGAAAAGGCAAAGCTTCCATTCTGGATTACCCGACTTGCCACTCTTGACTTGTCACGAATGGAAGATCGCGAATTTATCGCGGAGGCACTGTTTGTATTACTTCAAGGCGGACCTCAACATGCAAATGCGGCAGAAATAGATTCTCTTTATGAATTTTATTGCGCGAAAAATTCCAACTTCTTTTCAGACAAAGACCTTCAATTTAATGTAATCACAAAATTTTTAGATGATCTTAATTTGGATTTTGATGGATTTA
>NCCR01000077.1 GCA_002279765.1 Verrucomicrobia bacterium 12-59-8
CGGCACCCACATCGACAAAGTGGCCGAGCAGCACCTGACGCTTTTCCAGTTTGGGACCATTCAGCGCCATCGCCAGAAACAGCCGCCGCGCCAGCACCCAAGGGGCGGCATGGAGGGTGGTCTGCCATCCTGTGCGTCTTCCTGCTTCCCAGGGGGGCGGGAAGGTTCTTCATGGCAATCCCCGCTGGTATCTCCCGTCGGGGTTTGGAATTGGTATCATGATACCGAATTGATACCACTTTGATACTTGATACCATTCGTGGCACCGAATCCGGCGGGTGTCTGAAAGGGAGACAGTGGCTCAAACCTTCGGTTCCAATGTCTCGCGGTCCCCTGCTGCCAATGTCAGGCATACCACCCCCTGCGCCAGTAGCGGGTATTTTTCGGCACCTGCCAGGCCGGGAGGCTGTTTGGACGGGAAGGATGGACTGAGGGCGGTGTCGAAAACGAGGGACCACAGAATCTTCCCGTCTCCGGGCAGGATGAAAGGCTGTGGCCCCGCGCTGTTGTTAAACAGCAGCAGCAGCGGACTGGATGCATCGCTGATAGTGCCCAGCAGTGCTCCAAAGCTGCGGCGGGTCTCCTGATGCCATTCATCATGATGCAGCAGGGTGCCGTCACTTTCGAGCCATAGCACGTCTCGCAGACCTGTGGCGGGATTGAGTTTGCCATCGAAATAACTGCTGCGCCGAAACACTTCATGGCTGCGGCGGAAAGCGGTGATCTGCCGGGTGAAGGCGAGCATTTCCTCGTCACAGCTGCTCCAGTCGAGCCAGCTAATGTCGCTGTCCTGGCAGTAGGCGTTGTTGTTGCCGCGCTGGGTGCGGCCGCGTTCGTCGCCAGCGGTGAGAAAGGGGACGCCGAGGGAGCACATCATCGTGGCGATCAGGCCGCGACGAAGACGCCCGCGCGTTTGCAGCACGGTGGGGTCTTCGGTGGGGCCTTCCACGCCGCAGTTGGTGCTGTGGTTGTTGCTGTCGCCGTCGCGATTGTCCTCGTTGTTGGCTTCGTTGTGCTTGTGCTCGTAGCTCACCAGATCCATCAGCGTGAAGCCGTCGTGCGAGGTGAGGAAATTGATGCTCGCCAAGGGAGGACGCTGGTTCCAGCCGAACACGTCCTGACTGCCGCAGAAACGCTTGGCGAACTCGGCGGTGGCACCGGAGTCTCCGCGCCACCAACTGCGCACGGTGTCACGATATTTGCCGTTCAGTTCGCGCCAGGGTTCGGGGAAATTCCCCACCTGATAGCTGTCCATGCGTGAGATGTCCCAGGCCTCAGCGATGAGTTTGACCCGTGAGAGCACCGGGTCCTGCGCCACGGCACTGAGAAACGGAGACTGGCGGTTGAACCCATCCTTTTCATCACGGGCAACGGTCACCGCCAGATCAAAGCGGAAGCCATCGACATGCATTTCCGTGACCCAGTAGCGCAGGCTGTCCAGGATCAGGCGCAGCGCCGGGAGGCTGGCGGAATCGACCGAGTTGCCGCAGCCAGTGACATTGACATAGTCTGCACCGTTCTCGCCGAAATGATGCCTATAGTAGCTGTGGTCGTCGAGTCCGCGAAACATGATAGACGGGCCGTGTTCATTGCCTTCTGCGGTGTGGTTGTAAACGACATCGAGAATGACCTCGATGCCAGCAGCATGCAGGGCCTTGACCATGGCCTTGAACTCGCGTACCTGCCCCTGCGGATCCGTGGCGGCGGCATAGGTGTTTTGCGGAGCGAAGAAGCCGATAGTGTTGTAGCCCCAGTAGTTGGTGAGATTGCGGCTCAGCAGAAAGCCGTCATCCAGATGCTGATGCACCGGCAGAAGCTGCACGCTGGTGATGCCGAGATCGCGCAGATAGGAAGTGACAGCGGGGTGTGCGAGGCCGGCATAGGTGCCACGCAGCTTGGCCGGCACGTCTGGATGCGTTTGAGTAAAACCCTTCACATGCAGTTCACAGATCACCGTCTCCTGCCAGGATACACGGGGTTTGGTGTCGCCTGTCCAGTCGAAGGATTCATTGATCACCACGCTTTTTAAGGCCTCGGCACCATTGTCAATGAGTCCATGAGAGTGCCGTGGATCAGGCAGTGTGCGCATGTGCTCGGCCTCATTCGGCGTACCGTGAATAGCGCGCGCATAGGGGTCGAGCATGAGCTTCTTGGCGTTGAAACGCATCGCATTTTGAGGCAGCCACGGCCCGTGGGCACGGTAGCCGTACAGCGTGCCTGCTTTGACGCCGCGTGCAGTAGCGTGCCACAGATCGCCCTCGGTACGCTGCATGCGTATGCGGGCGGTCTCGCGGGCGGCGTCCTTGGGGTCAAAGAGGCACAGGTCCATCGCCACGGCATGCCGGGAGTGCACCACGAACCGGGTGCCTTCTCGCAGCAGGGTGACGCCCGGTGCCAGCGGCTCACCACTGATCTCAAATGAAACAGGAAAAGGGGAGTCTTCGACTGCCCCAAGAGCATGGGAGGAGTGCGGTGTCTTCCGGGCAAATTTGCGTTTCAAGCTTGTGAGCAAAGGTTGCATGAGTCTCACAACGCACAACGTTTGCCATACCGCCATGAATTATCGCCATTTCGTCGTCCTTTTTCTGCTGCTGACCTCTTCCTGGGCCTACGCCCTCAAGCCAGCGGACCCGGCACGGTTTGAAAAGGCCATTCAGGCCTTTGAAGCTGAGGATGCCGCCAAAACACCGCCGAAGAACGCCCTTTTATTTGTCGGCGCATCCAACATCCGGCGCTGGCAGTCGCTGCCGAAGCGATTCGAGAAAATGCCGCTGCTCAACCGTGGCTTCGGCGGCTCGCAGCTTAGTGACGTGGTGCATTTCGCGGATCGCTGTATCATTAAGTACAGGCCCAGGCAGATTTATCTCAATGCCGGTGGCAATGACCTGCATGCAGGGTGGGCTCCAGAGGATGTTTTGGCGTCCTTTGAGACCATTGTGAGCAAGGTGCGGGCGGCGCTGCCGAAAACCGCGATCTCCTTCATCTCGATCCCGGCTTCTCCCGCACGGTGGGACGAAGTGGCACAAGTCAGGCAGGCCAATGCCCTCATTGCCGCCTCCTGTGCGAAGCAGGGTGTCGAGTTCATCGACGTGTTTTCTTTGTTGCTCGGTGCCGACGGCAAACCGCGCTCCGAACTTTACGTCGAGGACAAGCTGCACTTCAGCGAAGCGGGCTACGATGTCATGACCTCCGCCATTCGCTGGCAGAGGGAGATTCAGGCTTTTAGGAAACAGGATGCGCAGGTGGCGACACAGGAGCACCCCATCGTTTTCACGGGTAGCTCCAGCATTCGAAAGTGGCAGACACTGGCGGAGGATTTCCCCGGTCTGCCGGTGATAAATCGCGGCTTTGGTGGCTCCGAGGTGTTTGATTCGTTCAATTACGCAGATCTGACCGTCATTCAGTACAAGCCCCGGCTCGTGGTGATGTATGCTGGAAGCAACGACATCAGCGCTGGCAAAACGCCGCAGCGTGTACTCCAAGATTTCAAGGCCTTCGTCGCCAAGGTGCATGCGGCGCTGCCGGAATGTCGCATCAGCTACATCTCGAATGCGCCGAATCCGAAGCGATGGAGCCTGATGGCGCAGATGCAAGAGACCAGCCGACTGATAGAGGAGTTCATCAAGACGGACCCGCGTCTGCAGTTCATCAACGTCTATCCGCACATGCTCGGCCCCAATGGCCTGCCGAAGCCAGGCATCTTTGCCTCAGACCAACTGCACATGAATGCGAAGGGCTATGCGATCTGGAAAGAGGTGGTACAGCAGTATTTGAAGTAGCACGGGTGAGGTTTTAGATGGCTCTGCCATCGACCAGGAAGACTGCCTTGTCTATGCAACAGCCCTTCCCGGAAATGAGTTTTGAATAGCATCACACAAACGCAGCCTCAGACCAGCCCTTCCTTCACCGCCTTGGCGATCGCGCTGCCACGGCTGCGCACTTGTAGCTTCACATAGACGCTGCGGATATACTCGTCCGCCGTGTAGTAGCCGATGCCGAGCTGTGCTGCGGCGTCTTTGATGGTGCAGCCGCTGACCAGCAGCTTGAGAATGTCCAGCTCGCGCGGGGTGAGGCCGTAGTCCTTGTGCGGTACGTTTGCCTTGGCGAACATCTCCAACACGCGGCGTGCGATGTGGGGATTGATGGGGGAGCCGCCTGCCATGGCCGAACGGATGGCGGTGGCGATGTCCTCGGCGCTGGAAGTCTTCAGCAGATAACCTGACGCGCCGGCGCAGATGGCGCGGAAGATTTTATCATCGTCTTCAAACACGGTGAGGATGATGATCGCGGCCTGCGGGGCGAGCTCGCGCAGACGGGCGATACCTTCGATGCCGCTCACGCCTGGCAGTTCCACATCCAGCAGCAGAACATCCGGCGGCTGGGTGAGGTCGGTGAGCGCGGCAAAGGCATCTTCGCAGGCGGTGAAGCGCTGCGTACACCTAATGCCGTCGAGCCGGTTCAGTGCGCGCATCAGGCGCTCGCCGTAGGTTTTGTGATCTTCAATGAGCCAGACATTGGCCGGTGCTGGAGTTTCAGGCATGTCGGGGAAGGGTGATGCGGATTGTGGTGCCCTGACCTGGGGCAGAGGTGATCTCCAGGCTGCCGCCGTGCTTGACTGCGCGGCGTCGTAAATTGGTGAGACCCATGCCGGTGCCAGGCACATTGGCAGGTGTGAAACCCCGGCCATTGTCATGCACCACCAAGGTGAGGGAATGAGGTGACTCCGTGAGCGAGATTTCCGCCGCAGTCGCCTGGGCATGGCGGGTCAGATTATGCAGCACCTCCTTGAACATGAGCACGAGATCGCGTCGATGATCCATAGGCAGCATATTGGCCGACACCTCGTCGCTAGCGTTCAAGGTGTGCGAGATGCCGCGCAGCATGCGGTCAGTGATTTCCCGCAGGTGGGCGACCAAGTCTCCACGTCCATAGGCTCCGGTTTGCGCGAGTCGAACGATGTCGCGCATGGAGTCGAGCGTCTGCCCTGCGGTGCCGCGAATTTCACCAAGTTCGTGGCGCAGATCCTCATCCTGGGCGAGTGCAAGCGCGTCATCGGTGATGAGCATGATGCTGCCAAGGCTGCTGCCGATCTCATCATGGAGATCTTGCGAGATGCGCTGGTGCAGGGCCTCAAGCTCCAGTCGGCGTGCCGTTCTTTGACGCAGATAGATGATGACGACTATCACCAGCGCGGCCAGCAGCAGGATTCCCAGAAGCCACCAGGCGGCAGCGATGTAAGCTGTGCGCAATGCTTTCTCCCTGGCGTCCAGCACGGAGAGCGCGAGCAAGCACTCACGCCTTTGCGAAAGGTCTGCCAGCCATCCGGGCCAGTCCACGATGTCCGCACCGCTGGCAAAACCGTCCACCAGAGCTGCGCGAGACCAACCGTCTTCTTCGGTGGAATCGGGTGAACTGACATCGCAGCCGGGGGCAATATTTTTGCCTTCGGACCACACCTGCATCTCCGCCATGGCCAGCACGACGGCGCCATTGCTCACATGGGGATCAAGCACCTGCAGGCGTATGAAGCGCGCCCGGTGAGCGCCGACGAGGGTCACCACGTTGTCGCCTGGAAGGGCGTTGTAACTGCCGGACTGGGGCGTGGGCAGGATGCGCGGCTCGTCATTGTCCTCCTCACGCAGCTCAATCTGGTAGCGCACGGGAAAGCCGTAGCCATGACTGTGAGCGAACTGTGGTGGGTGAGTGGGAAAGAAGCGGATCTCGTCGATGGGCCTGACGGTGCCGAGATCAAGCTCCACCCAGGGATTGCTGTGGGGACGGCCTTCACTCGTCGGCACACTACGGAAGCCGAGTGTGGGGCTTTGGCGCGTGCCGACTGGCGGCCCGAGGACGGTGTGACCATCCACCAGATTGATGCGCCCCCAGTCGGGCCGTGTACCTTGGCTGCTGCTGGCGCGGACGGCAGCGGGGCCGATGGCTTCCAGCCGCGCACCCAGGTTTTGTTTTCCCTGGAGCAGCATCACTTCACCCAAAGCGCAGAAGCTGCGCCCGCCCGTGGTGCAAAGTCGAGTCGCGGTGATGCGCACCTTTTGCGCCATGCGTCCGCCTGCGGGTATCACCACTGGGAGCAGCCCGGGATTGGGGAAATCCTCGCCCGTATGGTCCACGATGATCGTGCGCTCATTGTCTTCTCCTTCATCAAGAAACTCGACGTAAAAGCGGCGTGGGAATCCATAGCCGGTGCCTACCGCCCCGCCATTCGGAGGCGGGGCGATGAGGGCCACGGCATCGATCCTTTGCGCCTGCCCGAGATTCAGCTCAACCCACTCCGCTTTGTTTGGAGATGAAGAGTACTCGCTGTGCCAGCCCAGACGCTGGGTGAGCTGCACTTCGGTCGCTGCGGGCATGGCGCTGAGCTTTTCCTGCAACACTGCGCGCTCTGCCGCCAGCGCCCGCATTTCAGGAATCCACGCCGTCACCTCGCCGCAGGCCGTCCCGCCCCACAGCAGCAGGAAAACGCCAAGGCATGGATGGAGGAGGTGCCGCACGATGTGCGGAGCCTAGCGAGGTGGGCACCGCACTGCCACTGGGTTCTGCCGCCATGGCCTCCCCCGAACTTTCGGGGGAGGCGTACAAAGCCGCCTTAGCCGCCGTTTGAACTCCAGACAGATGATACGCTTCCTGATCCCTGCGCTGACCGCTTCTGCACTTCTGACCTCTCATGCAACCATGGGGGCGGAGTCGCGTGATCTCACAGGCCTCGTACGCCCCTTCTTTGAGCAGCACTGCAACAAGTGCCATGACGCCAAAAAGCAGAAGGGGGATTTGCGGGTGGACAATCTCATCGTGGATCTCCAGTCGCCGAAAATCATGGGGCACTGGGAGGAGATCATGAGCCGCATCAACTCCGGCGACATGCCGCCGGATGACGAGGCTAGGCCGAAGCCGGAGGAGATTTCGCGCGTGGCAGACTGGATCGTGCTGCAGCTGCGTGAATCCGAAAGCGTGCGCCAGTCTTCGGCGGGTGAGCGTGTGGCGTTTCGCAAGCTCACGCGTGATGAGTATGGCAACACCGTCCGCGATCTGCTGGGCGTGAACTTCGATGCCAAAGCTCCGAGCGGACTGCCGGAAGATCCGGACTGGAAAGGCTTTGAGCGCATCGGCTCAGTGCTGACGCTGTCTCCCGCGCATATTGAAAAATATTTATCCGCTGCGGATGCGATTCTGGATGAAGCGCTCTCACTGCGGCCAGAACCGAAGCGCGAGGTCATTCGCTGGGAGGCCTTCGACATGCGCTGGAAGGGGTTCAAAGAGGAATACCAGGCGCGAGGTATAGCCGACAAGGTGCGGATCGAAATCGTGCCGCGGAACTACACCACAGATTCTTGGAATATCGAGATCAAGACCACGGGTGACTACGTGCTGCGCCTGAAACTCAGTGGTCTGCGTCCGGCTGGAGGTCGTGCGCCGCGACTGAAGGTGTACATGTCCAGCATCAACACCACGTTGATCGAGCAGGATATTGATGCGCCGGAAGACAAGCCCATCACCGTCGAGGCTCGCGTGCATCTGGTGGCAGGCAAGTATCCGGTGCGCATCATCAACTCCGTGCCGGGGCCGAATCCTGAGGGTCGGCGCTCACGCCACAGCGGCACGCCGAACGCCTTCACCAACACGCGCAGCCGCGTGCCGTGGCAGCTCAAGCTCACGGACGATGATTTCAAACCGATCCAGCCGACGCTGATCATCGACACCGTGGAGTGGGATGGGCCCATCGTTGACTCGTGGCCCACGAAGGCGCATCAACAGATCTATGTGAGCAAGGATGCGCGGGAAATTTTGACGAGGTTTGCCACGCGTGCTTGGCGCCGTCCGGTGGACCCAAAGGAGATCGAGCGTCTGATGCGGCCTGTCGAAAAATCGCTCGAACTCGGCGATAAGTTTGAGGTGGCGGTGAAGAACGGGCTCATCGGCGTGATGTGCGCGAAGAGCTTTCTCTATTTGGAAGAAGGTGATACAGGCAGCTTGCCTGTTCAGAATCCGAATCAACAGGCTGGCAGCCTGTCTCACGCCAGAACAACGCTCAATGATTACGAGCTGGCCTCGCGCTTGTCCTACTTCCTTTGGAGTTCGATGCCGGATGAGCATCTACTGGACCTCGCGAAGAAAGGCAGTCTGCATGAGGCGAAGACGCTGCGTGCCGAAGTGCAGCGCATGCTGCGTGATCCCAAGGCGCAGGAGTTTGCCGACAGCTTCCCTCGTCAGTGGCTGCAACTGCGCAAGGTGGGCATGTTCCCGCCGGACAAGGAACTGTATCCTGACTACGACGAAAATTTGGAGCAGAGCATGGTCGCAGAGACGCTGGGCTTCTTTAATGAAGTGCTGAAACGCAACGGCAGCCTGCGCGAGTTTCTCGACTCTGACTGGACAATGATCAACGAGCGTCTGGCCATGCATTACGGCATTGAAGGCGTTCGTGGGGATCAATTGCAGCGCGTGGTGCTCAAGCCGGACGATCATCGTGGAGGGCTGCTTACACAGGGAGCGGTGCTTAGCCTCACTTCCGACGGCACCCGGCATCGCCCGGTGCATCGCGGTGTGTGGATGCTGGAGTCCATCATCGGCAGGCCGCCACCACCGCCGCCTGCCAATGTGCCAGCTCTGACCACACCGGATGCGAAGGCCAAGAAAACGACCGTGCGCGAGAAGCTGGAGCTGCACCGCTCTGACCCCAACTGCACCGCCTGCCACAACAAGATTGATCCGCTTGGCATCGCCTTCGACAACTACGACGCCATTGGCCGCTGGCGCACCGTGGAGACGATCAAGGATGGCACCGGTGACAACCCAGCGCTGGACCCCAGCGGCGTGCTGCCGGATGGGCGTGTGTTCGCCGACTCCGCCGCGTTGAAGCGCATTCTGATTGATGACCTGGACAAATTTGCCGCCGCCGTTACCGACAAGCTCGCCACTTATGCCCTGCGCCGAGGCATGACTTTCTCAGACAGGGAGGAACTCAAGCGCATCGCCGATGAATCCAAAGCCGATGGCTATAAACTGGCAACCCTCATTGAATCTCTTGTCACCAGTTCGCTATTTTTGAAACGTTAACCTGCATCACCATGAGCAACATCCAATCCCAACGCTGGCTTATTAACCGTCGCCACTTTTTGCGCGGTCTCGGCACCGCCATGGCGCTGCCGCTGCTGGATGCGATGGTGCCTTTGCACGCCAGTGCCGCTGCCACGGCGAAGCCGCGTCGCAGTGTGTTTGTGTACATTCCGAACGGGGTGAACGGCATGACGTGGCAATGCACGAAGGCCGGGCGTGACTATGAGCTTTCGCCGTCACTCAAGCCGCTGGCGAAGCATCAGGAAGATTTCACCGTGTTTAGCGGGCTGCATCATCCCAATGGGCTGGGGCAGGCGCATGTGTGCGCGGACACCTGGCTCACGGGTGCCAAGATTGATGCGCAGGGCGGGCGCAAATACGAAAACACCATTTCCTGCGATCAGATGATGGCTGAGGTGGTGGGCCAGCAGACGCGTTTCAATTCGCTGGAGCTCTCCATATCTACCGGCACCGGGCAGCCTTTCAACTCCAACACGCTGGCGTTCTCACGCGATGGCGTGCCGCTGCCGGCGGATGACAATCCGAAGATCATCTTCAACCGCCTGTTTGGCGAGGAAGTGGGTGGCATCGCAGCGCAGCGTGCGCGCCTCACGAAGCGTCGCAGCGTTCTCGATGCGGTGCTCGATGACGCGAAGTCTCTGCGTCTGGCCCTCGGTACGGATGATCGCACGAAGCTGGATGAATACATGCATGCCGTGCGTGATGTGGAGCAGCGCACCGAGCGCCTGGACGCCTGGCTGGACATCCCGAAGCCTGTGGTGGAAAAGAATATGGCCGCGCCATTCCAGCGCGATGTGCCCAAGGCGCAGGCGGGTGAGTACTGGCGTACGATGTTTGACATCATCGTGCTCGCGCTGCACACGGATATGACGCGGGTGGTCACGTACATGAACGGCAGTGAGGGCAACGGCCTCGCGATTCCTGAAATCCAGATCACTCAGGCGCGGCATAATCTTTCCCATCACAATGGCGATCCCGTGGTGCTGGATCGCCTCGCAAAAAGCGATGCTTTCATCATGCAGCAGTTTGCGCATTTCCTCGATGAACTGCGTGAGGTCAAAGACGGCGATGAGCCACTGCTGGACCGCACGATGGTGCTCTTCGGCAGCGGCATGAGCTATGGCCACAGCCATTGCAACAGCAACCTGCCCATGCTCCTCGCAGGCGGCAAGGGACTCGGTCTGAAACACGGCCAGCACCTCGACTACAACAGGCCGCATCTCAAAGAGGACTACACCCTGAGCTACGACGAATGGCGCAATCTCTGCGGCAAGCCGAAGGACGGCAATGCCCGCGTCAGCAACGTGCTCGTGACCATGCTGCAAAAGATGGAGGTCAACGCCGAGACCTTCGTGGACAGCCTGGGTCCGGTCAGTGAGATCGTGTGATCCAAAACGCTACCAACCCCTGCAATCTTTTTCTCACCCACTCTTCATGAAACAAACTCTATTGTTCATCACCCTTCTGTCTTTTTCCGCAGGCCTTCCCGCTGTTGCCCTGGATCCGCACGTCGAAGCCGTCACCAAGATTGTCGAGGGAGCGAAGGGCAAGGTCGAAAAGACCGAGGATGGCCAGAGCCTGAAGCTCGTGGATCTCGCCGTGCCGAATACCGGGCCGCATGATCACCGGAAGGAAGATCCGTATGACGCTGCCTTCTTTGAGCATCTCGGCCACATCCCCACGCTGGAGTCGCTGAATGTTATTTCCACCAAGTTCAATGATGAGTGGATGCCGAACATTGCGAAGCTCACCAATCTCAAGACCTTGCGTTTCACCAACAACGGTTCGCTGACGGATGCGGGAATGGTGCAGCTTGCGGGGCTGAAGAATCTGGAATCCTTCTCGTTTGTCGGCACCAAGATCACAGGGCGCGCTTACGCGAAATTTGAGAGTTTCACCAAGCTGGTCAAAGTGAGCCATCGTGGCAGCAGCATCGACGACGAGGGCTTGAAGGAGCTGTGCGACCATCTGCCGAATCTCGAAAGCATCAGTCTCGCGCATGCGAAGTTCACGGATGAGGGGGCACCCAATCTATCCAAACTGACGAAGCTCAAGGGGCTGGAACTCGGTGCTCATGCGACGCCCGCAGCGCTGAAGAACATCACCTCACTGCCGCTCGAGTCTCTGCAACTTGGCGAAGGTTTTGATAAATCCGAGTCGCTGCCAATCGTCAAAGAGATCAAGACGCTGAAGCGCCTGACGCTCACGAACTGCAAGACCACCACCGACGATGATCTCAAGGTGCTCGCCATGATGACACAGCTCGAATCACTCGAGCTTGGCAATCCGGCCATACCCGAGGAACGCCTGCCGCTACTGCAAGGCTTCACCTTCCTCAAGGAGCTGAAAATCATCGACCGCCAGAAAGGCTACCCGCAGGAAACGCAGGACAAGATCAAGGCGCTGCTGCCGAAGGTGAATGTGAAATTTCAGTGATCAGCTCCAACCGAGACCCCATGCGACTTCTCTGCGTTCTCCTCTTTGCCTCCGCCTTGTCCCTGTCTGCTGCCGATGCAGCCAAGGCGCTGGAGTTCCCTTCTCTCAATGATGCCAAGCGCATTCACGGGGAGTTGGTTAGTGTGGACTTCGTTCTTCGCAAAGGTGAGTTCCGCGCAGACAATGGCAAGCTGATGCCGTTCTCCATGCCGCCTTATGCGGTCTTGAAATATCGCGGCGTGGAGGCCGATCTTCGCGAGGTGCCGCTGGGGACGAAGCTGACCTTCCTAATGCTGCCAGATGCGGAGGGGCGGCTCACACGGCTTGTCACCACGGATGATGGCCAGCCAACCGATGCGGCGCAGTTGAAGAAATTCCGTGAGTTTACCGAGAAGCGCGGCATCGCTGGATGGATCGACAAAACGGAAGGCAACACGGTCACGGTGACCTTTTTTAGTGGGGATCCGGCCGCCTTTCAAAGCGCATATGCCGAACTGATCGCAGTTGGCAAAAGTGGCAAGCTCTGCGTGGCGAACGACGAACTGCGCACGTGGAATCCGGGTGTGGATGGGGAGGGCAGCTCCATCACGGAAGTGAACAAGGTGCCAACCGAGTACTTTGGCAGCAGCGGCGTGCAGGTGACGGTGAAAGTGAGCAACATGCTCGAAGGCTTTCGCCGTGGTCGCATCGTGCGCGTCTTTCTCGCTGGCTGGAAGGTGCAGGATCAATTCTACGGCGAGAGTTTGATGGGCTATGGCTTCGGACGCATGCTGGATCAGGAACTGGTCGAAAACGTGGCCAAGGAATACCCGGAGCAGTTTCCTTTCCGCACGGATTACGGCAATGCGCATCTGCCTTGGTATCAGCTCAAGGATGACTTGAAGCCGCCGCCCTTTTCCGAGCACATGGTTGTTGGAGAACTCATTCAGGTGGACGCCAAGACTGGCAGCGGGCAACTCCTCACGGAGCTGACCGGCGAAGCCGTGAGCTTCACTCTGCTCAAGCAGCACACCCTGAAGTATCTTGGCGCAGATCTGCAGTTTGCCCAACTGCCCACCGGCCAGCGCTACCGCTTCCACATGTATCAGGATGCAAAAGGTGCCTTCACCCGCGTCAGCCGAATCAGTGATGACTTCAGCCATTCCAGCGCAAACGCCATCACTGCACGCGTCACAGCCGTTCAAGGCGATCAAATCCACGTCGGCTGGCAGTTGCCACTGGTGAAGGATTACAATGGCGATATGCAACGCGCCCCAGACATTGCGAGCTGCATTCTCCGAGTGAATGATGCAACTCGTGTGTGGAAGGCAGACCAGCAGGTGAAGCTGGTAAATCTTCAAGTCGGCGATGTGCTGCTGTTCAATCGCACGGCAGAACTGCCCGGCAAACCCTCACACTGCACTGATATTTGGATCGGTGAGGAGACACACAAGCTGGTGACTGAGAAGCAGCGCAAACCCGCAGTGACCAAGAAGTAGTCTTGGACTGCGCGGGCGATCAATTACTTGGCCGCATCGTCCTTCTTCGCGTTCTCATCGCAGTGGTGCAGGGGGCGCACCCAGATGTTGCGGTAACGGGTCGGGTTGTGGTGGTCCTGAAGGGCGAAGCCGACTTCCTGCAGATTCGTTTCGAGCGGGGCCGCGTGTTGCACGATGACGCCGTTGTGCAGCACGGTGATACGGGCGGGCTGGGTCACGGTGCCCTTGTCATCTAGCTGCGCGCATTCGCAGATGATGTCGTAGCTCTGCCATTCGCCGGGTTTACGGCTGGCATTCACGAGCGGCGGATAGTTGTTGTAGATAGCTCCGGCCTGGCCGTCAGGATAGGTGTCGTTTTCGTATGAATCGAGCACCTGTACCTCGCCCCAGCCGAGGATGAGCACACCGCTGTTGCCACGGCCCTGGCTCTTGCCCACGACCTCGGCGGGTGTGGCCCATTCGAGATGAATCTGGCAGGAGCCAAACTTGTCCCGCGTGTCGATGTCGCCGCCCTTGGGTTTGATCTCAGCGTAGCCGTTTTCGATCTTCCAGTTCGGCACGTCGCTTTGGTCTTTGTCATCCTTGCGTGGCTTGCGGATGAACTTGGAGAGGTCCTTGCCATCGAAGAGCACGATGGCGTCACTTGGCGCTGTCGTGGCCGTCGGTGGTGTGATCACCGTGGGGCGTGGGCGCTGCATGTCGCCCTGCCTGTAGATGCCGCCGGGTGTGAAAGGCTTTTCTTTTTTGGGTTCGGTCTGCTTCGCAGGTTCAGCGGCGGTGGCGAGAACGGTGAAGAGGGAAAAGGGTAGCAGGAGGCGATGCATAAAGATGCAGGTAAAAGTATGGTTATAATCTCTGTTCCTGTGGTTCTGTAACCGCTCCATCAAGGCAGGAATGGTGCCGTCATTGAGCATGGAATTCTAAGACGAGTGGACCCAGCCACCCATTAAAACCCGCGAAGAACGAATTATTTCGCAGGAATAATCTGGACTGCATCGAGGTGAACATTTCCTCCGGCGTTGAGGGTGCGAAAGATCACGGCAGCTTCTTCACCAGCGTTGAATCGGAATACCCCAAGAGATTCGGCTCCGTCCTTGCCCTGAGCGGGTTTGGTTTGATCGACGGTGATGACTTTTTCACCATCGGCGCTCAAGACACTGACCGGAGCGGTTTTGGCGCGGTTTTCGTGGGGCTGGAAGAAGATGCGGACTTCGTAGTTGCCGGTTTGTTTGACACTGAAGGCAAAGCGGGCGCTGGCGTCTTTGTCACTGGTATAGCTGTAATATTTGCCGACGAAGGGCTTCAAGCCTTCGCCGTGCGCCCATTTGCCGGTGAGTTCGGCTTCGGCGTCGTCGATGACGATGCCTTCGAGCTTTGCGGGATTGATGCTGTCCTCGGCCACTGGTGGCAAAGTCTTCGCGTCGGCAGGCATCTTGAGATCAGCCTCCAAGCTGGCGCGACGCATGGCACCGGGCTGGTTCATGAGGTCCTTGAGAATGTCGAGGTACTGATCATAAACGCCACGGGGCGTAGTGTGGTGACGCACGCAGATCCAGGCGGCTTTGCCGACGACTTCTCCCATCATGCCGCAGGTGCGCATGACGCGGGTTGAGCCGAGGGCGTGGCGCTCCACGCTGATGGTGCGGCCGGCCATGAAGAGATTGCCGATGTCTTTGCTGTAGAAGCAGCGGTAAGGGACGGGATAGCCGTTTTTGCGGTCGGTGTGCTTGCCGAATTCGGCGCGGCTGATGAAGGGATTGTCCGGGAAGCTCTTGGCATACTGCTCTTTCGGGTAATGCAGGTCCTGATCCCAGGTGGTGGGGACGCAGCCGTCGGGATGGATGATGCCTTTGACCATGTCTTCGCCATTGAGAATCATGTCGCCAACAATGCGGCGTGATTCACGTGGGCCACCGATGTAGGCGAGCCAGGTGAGGTCGTAGTCGGCATACTTTTCCGGTTTCAGTGTCTTGAGCGCGGAGACTGCGCCATAGACGGCGCGGAAGTTGTGATCGCGGATGAGTTCGAGGTCGTTGATGGGGTGCTTGTCGAAGCCGCTTTCCCAAAACCACTCACCGTGGACGTAGTCCTCGGGGTCTGGTACGGGGGTGTAGCCGAGGTCGTAGCCTTTCATGTTTTCGCCATTCTTTTTGCCGACGGGAGCCAGCGCCTTCGGTTCGGGGAAATCTTCAAGCGTCAGAGGCAGTGCCCAGGGTGTCGGAGGCCATGAAACGGGCTTCTTGAGATACTGCATGACCCACATGTTGCTCATGCCCATGCGGCCCTTTTCTTCCATCATGAACTCCGCCCCTGCCAGCGCGCCCACACTGCCGTGACCGGTACAATCCACGAAAAACTTGCCCAGAAGGCGGGTCTCTTTGCCGCTCTTCGTATCGAGACCGATGACGCTGCGGATGTTCTTTTGGTCCGCGCTCATTTCGACGCCATAGACGTGGGTGTTGAGGAAGAGTTCGATGGTCTTTTCTGCTTTCACCGTGTCTTCCTTGAGCTTGTCGTTGAACTCCTGCGGCGTGGCTGCAGGGCTGTTGCTGGCGCGATCCGCGAACTCCTCCACGATTTCTCCGAGGTGCGGATACAAACCGCGGCGCGTGCCCCCCATGGCCCACACTTGGATTTCGCTCGATCCATTGCCGCCCAGCACTGGACGGTTCTGAATGAACGCCACCTTCAAGCCCTGGCGCGCGCCGGAAATAGCGGCACCCATGCCGGAGTAACCGCCGCCGATGACCACGAGATCAAACTCGCTGGTCTCCGGTGCTTTGTCCGGCAGACCGAGAAGCTGGCGACGCAGTTTGTTGGTGGCAGCAACGTCGTTCGGCGGGGTGAAGCTGTCGTCCTTGCTCAGGATGATCGCATCGACGCGGCCGTCGAAGCCGGTGAGGTCGTGCAGGCTGAGGGTTGTTTTGCCGGAGACTTTGACCGGTCCAGCCTTCTCCCACTGCCAGTCCTTGCCGGAGATGCCAAATTCATGCTTCAGTTTCTCGCCGTTGACGCTGATCTCGAAGCGCCCGGGAGCTCCTGGTGCATCCCAGGGGCCGACCCAGTTTTTGACTCGTGCCCAAAGGGTGTACTCGCCAGCGGGCAGTTCGATGTCTGTCTGTGCGTCCTTTACGGGCTTGCCCATGCCATGCGCCATGAGATAAGGAGATCCCACGATGTCGATGAACTGCGTGTCCAGCACCCAGCCACCTGGATTAGAGAAGGATTCAGCTTCGATCCAGACCTGCTGAGCGCTGGCGGAACCAAGGGTGAGGAGAGCGGCGAAAAGGACGGATTTCATGGTTGGGTGTACAGTTTTAAACGACAACCGACCGGGATTGCAATCACAGGTTGTTTGTTCCGTTCACATACTGTCCCCGCCCGTCCAAGCTGCCACCCGGCTCAGGTCACTCGGATTTCAGCGAAGCCATGTCGATGGAAAAGCGGTATTTGACGTCGCTATTGAGGAGTCGCTCATAGGCTTCGTTGACCTGCTGGATCGGAATCACTTCGACCTCGGAGGTGATGTTGTGCGTGCCGCAGAAGTCCAGCATTTCCTGGGTTTCGGCGATGCCACCAATCAAGGATCCGGCGAGTCTCTTGCGGCCAAATATGAGACCGAAGGCGGAGACTGGCAGGGGTTTGTCGGGAGCACCAACGAGGGTGAGCGTGCCGTCGATTTTCAGCAGATTGAGGTAGGCATTGATGTCGTGATCTGCCGAGACGGTGTCGAGGATAAAGTCGAAGCTGCCGGCGTGTTTTTGCATGTCGTTGGCGTCGCTGGAGATAATCACTTCGTCAGCGCCGAGGCTGAGGGCGGTCAGAAGCCGGGCGGCTGCCTTGCGAAAGCCTGATCCTGTGCCCGCCATGCCGAATGCCTCCAAATCCAATTCCGGGCGCCCGGCGCGCCAATCCACACCTCTGGCAATATCGCCGCCCCGCAAAATTGCATCCCCCTGAAAGGGGGTATCACCAAATCCCGCTCCCAATTCCCGCCGTCATCCCTGCGCCCAGCTCCCGGCAGCGCGCCAGCACGT
>NCCR01000353.1 GCA_002279765.1 Verrucomicrobia bacterium 12-59-8
CTCAGCAAATGGATGAGAGGGACCGAGACCCTCTGAGAGAGCCGATCTTGCGAGAACCGGCCTTTCTTGCCTGTCCCCCAGCCGGTTATTCTTTCTGAGCATTGGCTTGCCACAGGCGGAGCGAACAAAAGCGCACAATACAGTTGCGCGCTTGAGGACGCGCAATTGGCCGTCGAGTGCCCGGACGACGGACGGTGCCAGCGCCGGCTGCATGAGCCGCAGGATGGCCCGCAGCTTTTTCATGCGCACCCGAAGCATGTGGATGCGTGCCTGAGGATTGGCTGAAGGCAGCAGCTCAAGATCGCGCTCCGCCTGGCGGGAAATGGAAAGCAGCACGCTCGGAAGCTTCCGCACGGTGCGTCTCCAAAGATGAAGCTGCCGCCGCCATGGAGAAGTTTCCTTCATGCCTCGCCGTGCGCGGGCTCAATTTCTGGCACAACGAGCACGGGGCAATGCGCATTTTTCAGGACATCATCCGCCATGCTTCCTATAAGGAGATGGTAGAGTGTGCTATGAGGGTGAGCGCCGAGGATGATGAGGCCGGCCTGGAGGCCGCTGGTTTCCGTGAGCACCTCGTCCACGCCTGCATCCACCATCTGCCGGACGGTGGCATGCACTCCGGCCCGTGTCAGGTCATCGATCATTTCCAACAGCTTCGCGTAATTGCTGCGGAGGAGGTCATGAGAGGGTTTCTTCATGCCCACGGTCCAGATGAGGCCCTCATCGACGACGGTGGGCTGTTTCGGGACGACATGGAGGACGACGACTTCGCAGTTGAAGGCCCTGGCAAACGAGGAGGCTTGCCTGAGGACTTCGAGGGCGAGGCTGGAGAGATCAACCAGAGCGACAATGGTTTTCATGAACCGGTGTTTTCCAAGGTGGGTTTGACGATGAGAATGGAGCATGGCAGCCGGGTGAGCAGACGCTCTGCGGTGGAGCCCATGAGCATGTAGCGGAGATTGGTGCGGCCCTTGCCGCCCATGACGATCAGGTCGGCCTTGCACTCCTGCGCGTGGGCGGCGATGCCGTTGCCATAGTTCATGGCTTCGTGGAGTACCTCAGCGGCCTTGATGCCCTCTGCGGCCGTGCCAATGAAGTCATGCAGATCCTGGCGGAGATTTTGAATGTGCGCCTGGCGCTCGGTTTCGGTGAAAACGAGGCTGGGATAGACAGATTCCACCAACTCGCCACGGGTGGGGACGATCCATGGTTCCTGCCACACGTGCAGAAAATCGACACTGGCGGAGTCTTTGATGGCGATGCGGCGTGCTGCGGCCACCACTTCGCGAGCCGTCTCTGAGAAATCAATGCAGGCAACGACCTTCTGAAAGGCGTGGGAATGATTGGAGCGCACCAGCAGGACGCGGGAAGGGGACTTGCGGGCGAGTTTGCCGGAGACGGAGCCCGCGCCGGTGGAGGTTCCGCCCGAGCCTGCAATGCCGGCGACCAGCAGGTCCGCGTGCAAAGTGCGGACGTGCTCAAGAATTTCATGCAGAGGCGTGCCAACGGCGATGGTGGCTTCCACATCGGCGGGGACTTCGGATTGCGCCAGCCAAGCCTTGAGGGCGGTGCGTGCGCCTTCCGTCGCGCTGCCGGCCTGGCTTTCGTAGCTGGATTCACGGCTGGCGGCCAGGGTGGCCACGGCGGCTGAGTCCACCACATGCAGCACATGAAGCGCGGCACCTTGCAGGCGGGCGATGCGTGAGGCTTGTTCGAGGGCTGCGCGAGAGCCAGTGGAAAAGTCCACCGCGACGAGGATGGTTTTGAGCGTGTTCATGGGAAGGGATCGGATCAGGGCGCCGGTTTGGGGGATGGGGAGGGGACGGCAGGGGCGAGGCGGTTTTCACTGGCCTGCACCAAGGCGAGAGTCTCGCGAATGACGTCGGTATCGACGGCGACGGCGAAGTGTGAAAAGTCGGAGACCTTCGGACTGACGCGCTGGATAATCATGCCCACGAGTTCGGGGCGGGAACCGGTCTTGTTGACGAACACGGGAGCGCCGCTGTCGCCAGGATAGACGTCCGAGTTAATGAGAAACCGGCCATGGGCCTGGGAGGTGCCCAAGGGATAGGAGGCGACCCTGCCGCTGCGCAGCAAGGGGAAGGCGCCGTCTGTGCCGGGGAGGACTTCAGGATAGCCCAAAAAGGACACCTCCTCACCGACGTGGAGGGCTTTGCCGTCGCGTGAAAGCGAGTTCTCATTCAGACAGGAGGGGACGTCCGCGCGGGCCGCGATTTCCGCCGGGATGTGCAGGGCAAAGGCGGCGATGTCGAAGTCCGGGTGACGGACATAAAACTTCTTTTTGCCCGTTGTCTGTGGCGGGATGAAGGCGAGCAGGGCCACACGGGCCTCGCCTGCCGCATCTGGGATGCGAAAGCCGATGATCAGCGGTCCTTTGCCCATGGTTTCCAAGACATGGACGGAGGTGAAGACAACGGGAACCTTGCCGCCCGGTGCCCCGGGATCACGATGGTTGATGACAAAGCCGGTGGCCGCGCCCTTGAATGTGGCCAGCGGGTAGGTGGACCACATCATTTTTTCGGTCACGTTCATGCGTCCTGCGCAGGAGGCACCAGCAAACGGAAGCAAAGCGAGGAGGAGGAAATGAGAGAGGCGCTTTATCATCGGGTGTTTCGGGTGCCAGGGGGTGCTTTCAAGAGGAGATCCTGAAAGGTGGGATGGCAGTGGAGATGAAGAGCGTTAGGCCATGGCTGATCTCTTCATCAACGGGCAGACGCACCTGATGAGGCTCAGCAAATGGCTGAGATGAATGAAGCGCTCTTCCTCATGGCGGCAGCGCGGGCGCGCATCCATCTGCTGACTTCATCATGAGAATCCTCGTCCTTGCCGCCGTCCTCACTCTGACAACCTCGTCGAGCTGCCATAAGAAACCCGAAGATAGCAGGCTGCCCCATCCCGAGGTGAGCCCGGTGCCTGCGCCCAAGCCCAGGCCTGCCGTGGCTCCGAAACCAGCCCCAGTTATTCCTGTGCCTCCCACTTCAGGCGCTGCACACAGGCCGGTGCCTCTGCCGCCCAATTGAGGACCGAACATCGGTCTGCTTTGAGGAAAATGGGGCTGCTCAAGACTTCGAGGTTTGCTTTCAAATCACCTCAGTCAAAACAGCCCGCCGCCCGCCTGATTCTCCCTGAAAAGTCGTCAACATCATGCTCCGCAGAATTCGCCTCGCTCGCCTGTTGCCGCAGACAAGGCATGAGCCATGAAAGCGATGCTCCTCGAATCTAAAGGCGGGCCGCTGCTTTGTTGCGAGGTGGCGCGGCCTGTGGCTGCGGCAGGGCAAGTCCTGGTGAAGGTCGCTGCGTGCGCTGTCTGCCGCACCGATCTGCACGTGCTGGACGGCGAGTTGCCGGATCCCAAACTGCCGCTGATCCCAGGACACGAAATTGTCGGCCATATCGAAGAACTGGGAGAAGGCGTGGAGGGTTTTCAGATCGGCCAGCGCGTGGGCATTCCCTGGCTGGGCTGGACCTGCGGTGCATGCGCCTACTGCCGCAGCGGTCGCGAAAACCTCTGTGATGAGGCCATGTTCACCGGCTACACCCTGGATGGCGGCTATGCCGAATACACCGTGGCGGATGCGCGCTACTGCTTCCCGCTGCCTGGAGACGAGAGCGATGTCTCCATGGCCCCGCTGCTCTGCGCGGGGCTCATTGGTTATCGTTCGCTGATGAAAACCGGCACCGCGCGGCGGGTGGGCCTCTATGGCTTTGGAGCCGCGGCGCACATCGTCATTCAAGTCGCACGTCATCAAGTCTCGGCGCCGTGTGGGCCGGTGCCTCCGATGAGCGCCCGCCGGAACTGCTGGATGCCGCCATCATCTTCGCGCCTGTGGGGGCGCTGGTGCCTGCGGCTCTGCGTTCTCTGGTCAAAGGCGGCACGGTGGTCTGCGGAGGGATACACATGAGCGACATTCCGTCCTTCCCGTACGCGGATCTCTGGCAGGAGCGCAGCATTTGCTCCGTGGCCAATCTCACGCGCCGTGATGGCGAAGAATTTCTGCCGCTCGCGGGACGCATCCCGGTGCGTGTAGAGACGCGGAGCTTTCCGCTGGAAGCCGCGAATGAAGCGCTGGCCATGCTGCGCGCGGGCCGGCTCAGCGGAGCCGCCGTGCTGGTGCCCTGACACTTTCCTCTCATGATCTCCGCCGCCACCCAACGCCTGCTGGATTTTCTGTCTGACGCCGAGTCCTACCCGCACCGCCCACCGCAGGTCACACTGCTGCAAACGCATGCGTCCTGGGTCTTCGTCGCACCGCCTTTCGTGTACAAAATCAAGAAGCCGGTGAGCCTGGGCTTCCTTGACTTCTCGACGCTTGAGCTTCGGCATGCCGACTGCAAGCACGAGCTGGCGCTCAACCGCCGCCTTGCAGATGACATCTATCTGGGGATCGAGCCCATCTGCGAGCACGAGGGCCACCTGCACTTCGGCGGCTACGGCGAAGTCGTCGAGTGGGCGGTGAAGATGCGGCAGATGGACCCGCGCTACTTTTTGCTGCAGCTGATGCAGACCGAAGAGGTGGGCACGCGGGAGATGGACCGCATCGTAGAGAAGCTGAACCGCTTCTACGTCTCCCAGCCTCCGCTGCCGGCGGCAGAGGTCACCACGGCGAACGAGCATCTGCGCCAGGGCACGGAGGACAACTTCAAGGCTGCCGCGCGATTCGTGGGCGAGAGCCTCTCGCAGCATGCGCTGGATGCCATCGCCCATTACACGCGCGAGTTCTTCACGCGGCAGAGCGCACTGCTCGAATCACGCCTGCATGACGGCTGGATCCGCGACTGCCATGGGGATCTGCATCTTGATCACATCCACCTCTCTCCCGAGGCGGTGCGGATCTACGACTGCATCGAGTTCAACACCGACTTCCGCTGCATTGATGTGGCCTGCGACATCGCGTTTCTCGCCATGGATCTCGATTTCAATGGCCGCCCCGATCTGGCGCGGTACATCGTCGAACGCTTCGCAGTGCTGCTGGACGACCACGGGATCCGTGCGCTGATGGATTTTTACAAATGCTACCGCGCCTGCGTGCGCGGCAAGGTGGAGAGCCTGCATGCCAATGCGGAGACTGTGCCGGAGGCGGAGAAGAGATCGAGCCTCCAGCTTGCGCGCCGCTACTTTCAGCTGGCGCTGCAATACG
>NCCR01000354.1 GCA_002279765.1 Verrucomicrobia bacterium 12-59-8
TTCGCGCACACTGTCCGGCGTGTCCGTCCAAAAGCCCTTGGGCTTGTCCACGCAGGCGGAAAGCGAAAGCGACAGGGCGAGAGCAAGAAGGAGCGAGGGGAGAGACAAGGTCATGATGAGCATCTTTGGCAGAAGATTGACACTTCAACAATCAACAATCCTTGTTCATCCACGTGTCCTCCGCAGCAGGCACTGCGAAGGATGGATCGTCAATCACGCATAGCCAGGACGCTCTGCAGCCAGAGGATTGACGAAGCGTCCTTCATAGTGCTTGCCACGAAGAATGGATTGTCGAGCAATCGAGGCGTTGATTGTCGAAGTTCCAAACCCAAGGGGAAATGCACGTGATGAATGATGTCACCTTGTTCCGCGAGTCTCAATAAGATGGAGTGCGTTCGTTATCGTTTGTCTGTCAGCGGCGTCCAGTCGAGTGGCCGCCGCGAACGCGACAGCGTCTTGGAGTGCGCGCGGGAAGCCTGGTCGCGACGCCGCTTTCGCAGGCTGGAGGGCGGTCTTAAAAATGAAGATCGCTCTCCACCCCGCGAAAGCGGTGTCGCCGATGCAGGCTTGCGCCGTGCATCTGTGCCACCGCAGTCCAAGACGCTGTCGCGTGGACTAGCACCCCGGCCTCCAAAACCCACGATCCATGTCTTTAACTGAGTGCCACTCATGCAGGGCATTTAAACTGAGCTGGCACGAATCGTTTTGCGCGATGGCTGAAAGGCGGGCGCATTGGGAGAGGTGCGGAGCGGCGGGACAGCAGGCAGTGCTGGGACGAAGATTCTACGGACGCGCGCAGCGCATCCCTACCAGCGCGCGCGTGCCGCTCACCGGGCGCTGCCTGCCGCCTGCTCACTCGCACGCAGATCCTTGAGCAGCCTGGCAAAGGCGGCTTCAAAGGAGTCGTGGTCTTTCCAGTTGGTGAAATCGGGGATGAAGTATTCGCGCACCTCTAGGGCGAGGTCGGTGCCGGTGTCAGAGTCGAAACATTCCCATTCTTGCAATGTGGTATGATCTGTCAGGCCAATGGGGAAGAGCTTGCGGCGGCCGGTCTTGCGCTCGGCCTTGCGGGCTTTGCGCAGTTCCGTCATGACCCAGTCGCTGAGGATGCTGGAGGGCGAGAGGAGGATCAGGAGCTTGTCATAGACCTTGATGGCTTCGATCGGCTGCTGCGCGAACGACCGGCATGCCGGGCGCTGAGCGCCCCCGGCATGCCGGCGGGTTCCCCGGGCATGGAGGCGGCGGGCGAACTCATCGTCCTTGCCGCTGTAACTGATGAAGCACGAGTAGAACTGAATGCCTTCTTCGGCACCGATGAGCGCTTTGGCCTGGGCCTTCAGAGCGTTCATCGATCCACTCGCTAATCAAGCTCCCACGTCGTGGGCCAACGGCCCGCAGGAGTCAGCCCAGGGCGCAAGCCCTGGGTTTTGCATGACGCGTACGCCTCTCTCAAGGCCGCGCTCTGAAGGAGCGCAGGAGAGGTGGCGAGATCATCTAGACGGTGCATGCACGCCTTGAACGCAGCGCACGATCTCCTGCGCCCCATTCAGGGCGCGACCTTGGGCTGGCGCGTGGTGGGCATGTTATCCCAGGGCTTGCGCCCTGGGCTGAGTCCTTCGCGCCGTTGGCGCGGTGGTGTCCTGGACACGGGAGCGCAGCCCAGACAGGGTGTTTCAGGAATCATTCCCGGCGTGGCAACCATGCGGCCGTTCGGTTGGCCGCAGAGAGGCCTAGGAGCAGAGGTGGCCGAGTTTGAATGAATGAATTGATTGACCCTCTGCTCCCTCTGCCTCTCCGCCCCTCTGCGGCAGAGGCCGATGTTCCTTCGGCTTTCGAACGACATGACGGATAGCGTCTTCCCACCACCAACGTCTGCGGTGGCAATGGGTTTTTAAACACGCGGGCGGGGGATGACTCCGCGATTCAAGCAAACGCCTTCGCTGATGGCCGCATGATGGCGCCGCATGCGAGAAGTAGAACGGGCACTCCTGCCCGTGGAGAGCGCGCTGCTTACGGGCAGGATTGCCCGAGCTACTTTCCGCAGAAGGAAGCCGCCCCGGCGCGCGGATCTCCGAATCCGCAGCGGGTCGCTCCCACGCAGCGAGTGTGGCTGCATGCAGAACCTCGGCAGCACGAGGACGTCGGGCGAGAGAGCGATGGCGGCAGAGAGGCTGCGGAGCTGCACGTGCTCGCGGAGTGCTGCCTTCTTCGCCAAGGCTTCGAAGCCCAAGGCGGGTTCGGCTGCGTAGCCCCGAAGGGAAACCCGCGCTCCCCGGGATGCCAGCGTGTTGGCGTCGGCTCAAGCGGGGATCAGGATGATCCCCCTCCTGCCCAGCAGCTCCTAAAACTTGTCAAACTCGTCCAGGGGGATCTCGGTGGCGGGGGCGTTGCCGGTGCCGGGGGCGGCGCTCTTCAGGGTGATGGTCATGTCATCGACGTAGCGCATTGTCGAGCCGCCTTCGGTGCGGGTCTCGATTTTGTAGGTCAGGGAGTTGTCGAAGCGGCTTGCCCTGCGGTCGCGCTGGAAGTCCAGGCGGCTGAGATCCCAGTTGAAGCCGGAGCAGTAGAGAATTTCATACACACCGTCCGGCACATGATCAAAGGTGAACTTCTCGCCGGCGCGCACGTAGAAGGAGGCGGCGAGCTGTTTGCTGCGAACCATTTTGACGCAGACGTCTCCGGCGAGGTTGTTCACCACGCTGAGCGTGCCTTTGCCTTCGAGTGCCTGCAGTTTGTCCACGATCACAGCGCCGGAGTTCAGGCGCTGATCGGTGGGCAGATGCTCCTGCACTTCGGCGGGCTTGGGAGGGGGCATCGAAGCGGGTGGAGCTGTTGCTGGCGCAGGTGGTGTGGCCGCTGTCGTTGCCCTCCTGCGCTCGGCTTCGTTGATCTCGCTGCCGCTCATGGTGGCGTAGAGATCCTTCAAGTCTTTTGGCGCTGCTTCATGGCCGAGGAGGGTGGCAAAGCTCCACCACGCAAAGGCTTCCACTTTGTCCGCCGCCACGCCTTGTCCTTTGGCCAGGGACAGTCCGAGATTGTACGTGCCGTAGCTGTTGCCGTTTTCGGCGGCACGGCGGTACCAGCGCACTGCCTGCGTGGGCTCCTGCTCGGTGAGGTAATAGTAGCCGAGATCATTCTGCGCCTGCGGCTCGTCCTGCTCGGCGGCTTTCAGCAGCCACTCGCGTGCATGCGCCATGCTTTTCTGAATGCCCTCGCCCCCGGCATAGGCGTGGCCCAGAAAATACTGCGCGTGCGCCAGTCCCTGATCGGCTGCCAGTCGATACCACTTCACGGCTTCCGCGTCGTCCCGGGTCACGCCTTCTCCCCTGGCATAGCAAAGGCCAAGATGCAGCTGCGCGCTGGCGTGGCCCTGGCTGGCCGCCTGGCGAAACCACTTCACCGCCTCGACGGCATTGAGTTCAACGCCCGCGTCATCGATGTACGCTCTGCCGACCTGGTACTGCGACTCCGCGAGTCCCTGCTCGGCGGCTTTGCGATACCACAGGAAGGATTCCTCCGCGTCCTCCGCCACGCCCTCGCCGAGGGCGTAGGCACGTCCGAGCTCCTCCTGCGCTTCGGCGTGGCCCTGCCTGGCCGCTTTCTTGAACCAGCCGATGGCTTCGCTGGGATCTTTCGGCACGCCCGTGCCCATGGCGCAAAGGATGCCCATGTCATACTGCGCCGTCGCGTTGTTTTGCTCGATGGCCTTTTGATACCACTTCACCGCTTCCGCGTAATCCTGCGTCACGCCTTGGCCGGACCTGAGCTGCCGGGCGAGGCAGAGCTGGGAGAGCACCTCGCCTTTCTCCGCCGCTTTGCGGTGCCAGCGCGCGGCCTCCGCGAGGTCCTGTGTCACGCCTTCGCCGGAGAAATAGCACATGCCCATTTCATACTCCGCCTCCTTGAGCCCCTGCTCGGCCGACATGCGCATCCATTTGAGGCCTTCCACAAAATCCTTCGGCACGCCCACGCCCTGGAGGTACACTTCGCCGAGATCAAACTGCGCGCCCGCATTGCCCTGCGCCGCGGCTTTGCGCGTCCACACCAGCGCGGCCACATCGTCCTTCGCCAGGCCGTCGCCCACATGGTAGGCGCGTGCCAGTTCATGCTGTGCCATACCATCGCCCTGGTCTGCGGCCAGGCGGCACCACTTCACGGCTTCCGCCGCATCCTTCGGCACGCCCTCTCCGGCAAAATAACGCAGGGCCAGCAGGCGCTGCGCCACGGCATTTCCCGCCTCCGCCTGCGTGCGGATTTCCGCCAGCGTGGATTTTTCAGTGAGCGCCCCTGCGGGTGCGGCTGCGGCTGCGGGTTTCGCCTGCGTGGCTGGTGCAGCGCTAGCCGCGAGATCCGCGTCTGCCGAAGTCTTGGAAGACGACTTCATGGTAGAAAACAGCAGCGCCAGCCCCACGCCACCGACTGCAACCACGACGCACGCCGCGATGGTCAGCGGTGCGACTTTCTTCTTCGCACGCAGCGGTGCAGCCATGTCGCCTGCCTGCGGGATAGACGACGACGAAGATTGATAAGGCTGCAACGGCGGCGGCGTCATCGCCCGTGGCTGCTGCACCATCGGTGGCGGCTGGGACCCCGCACGCGGTTGCGGCATGTTCGACGGCGGCGCTTGCTCGTGCGTATGCTCACCCGTTTGGGCTCGATAAGGAAACTCCGTCTCGGGGATGCTCTTCAGCCATGCATGCGCCGCATAGATGTCCGCCGTCTTCTCGTTCGCCTTGGCGATGAGTTCATCGTTCCCTTCAAAGCGCCCCACGCACCACACAATGAGCGCCTCCTGATGCGCATGGCTCAAAGCCTCCCGGCTGATGGGAGCCGTCAGATCGAGAATGCGCAAAGCTTCGGTGGTGGTCATAGGGAGATTGCCGCTATCGAAGCATTTACCCGATAAGGTGTCACGCGCCATTTTCGGGGGTGGGGCGTTGGGGTTGTGGGGGGCGAGCGGCGCGACAGCGTCTTGGAGTGCGGTCGCGAAGATGCACGGCGCAAGCCTGCATCGGAGCTACCGCTTTTCGTCAGCCGGACAGCGACATTTTTGCGGTGGAGCTTGCTTCACTGAACCTCAGCCAGGCGGACGTGCGATCTTTGGCCGCGCATCCCTCTTCACCGCGTCGAAAGCGGTGCCGCGCCAAGGCTTGTCACCGCACTCCAAGACGCTCCGCGCTCGTGTGAGCGCTGAGGCGTTCGGGATGCTGTTGCGCATGCGGTGGCACTGGTGCCCGTCATCTGCGCGACAGCGTCTTGGAGTGCGGTCGCGAAGATGCACGGCGCAAGCCTGCATCGGCGACACCGCTTTCGCGAGGTGCAGCGTGTTCTTCGGACTCAGCATGCCGTCCGGCCTGTGAAAGCGGAACTCATGGCTGGGAGCGCCGATATTTTGTCGGCTCTGGTCGCGCGTCCTTGCAGCCTCGACGCGAATGAGGCGGCGGCTTCGAAAGCGGATGGGCAGTTCGTACATCAGGGGGCCAACGCCAGAGCCGATAAAATATCGGCGCTCCCAGTACAGACTGCCGCGCGGCTTAAGGGCACCCATCGGCAAAGCTCGCAACCACCGGCCATCAGAACTTGCGTCCGCTTTAGCCGCCGCTTAAAGCTCCTGCCCCAAAGCGATGCTCCGAAAGATCTCCATCACACTCAACATTGTCGTCGTCTGCGTGTCGCTCTTCATGTTCGCCGGCACCTTCTTCGCGAAGCAGCACGTGACAAATCACGCCAGAGGTTTTGTTTCCGAGAGAACGCTGGCCTATTCGCGGCCCACGGTCAAGTGGGTCGAGAAAGGGCTTGAATCACCCCTGGCGGGCAAGCTGATCTCCCCCGAGAAGAAGCAGGCCATCAAGGGCGAACTTGCCAGATACCACCGGGATCCCGCAGCCTACGTTGCCTCGGTCACGCACCGCGAAGATCGCGGAGCAGAGGCAGCCGAGGCGGGCAAAGTGGAGCAGTTCAAACAGAAGATCAGGAACTATTACCAATCGACCCTGGATGAACTCGTCATCGATTTGCGCATTTTCACAGGGTCCAATGTGGTTGCAGGACTCGTCGCCTTGGTCCTGCTTTTGAGCCGTCATTATCAGAGCGAACGGCGAGTCGAGGTCTTCTCGCTTTTCATTTTTGCCAGCGTGGTCATCAGTTCCTACCTGTATCTTGACGGGCTCTCGTTCTTTCAAATCCTTTTCAAGTGGCACCTGGGGTGGTCGTATCCCGCCGGGATCGCACTAACCGCAGCCTCTCTCTACCGCCGCTACTCACAGGCTCGGCGTCTGGCAGAACCAGCGGCTGCTGGCAAGGTGCGTTTTGCGGCTCCCTGAGCGCTGCGCTACAACGTTCATTGCCTTTCCGGCGAGCACTCGTCAAGGCTGGGCACTATTCGTTTTCGCAGCCTACCGGTAGCGTTAGATCCAACGCTTGCGCGAACGCGACAGCGTCTTGGAACCGAAGCTCAGCGGGTCGAAGACCGCCGAAGGCAAATAGACAGCCGCAGGCTGCCCGAAGGGTGAGCGCAGCGAATCAATGCGTGCGGCCCATTCTTCGCGCT
>NCCR01000078.1 GCA_002279765.1 Verrucomicrobia bacterium 12-59-8
TTGAAGCCCGCATTGCCACGGTAGTACATCTGAAACTTGTTCGCCTCATCGTTGTGAATGACGGTGATGTAGGCGCTGAAACGGCCTTCCCACGGCTGGTCAAACTTCACTGCGACACCTGCTTCTTCAGGGTGGTGCAGTTGCAGCGTGGCGCCCTTCATCTGGTCGATGAGCAGCTTGTCCACAAACAGCTCACGGCGTGAGCCGATGTTGGTGACTTCAGCGGACGCAATGCAGGTGCAGAGAGAGAGGAAGGGCAGGAGAGAGCGGAGCATGCTCTCTCATACAGGCGGCGAAGCAAAGTACTTACGAGCTTTAGCTCGTTCTGGAAGGTGCGGAGCTTCCCAGAGTGAGCTAAAGCTCACGAGTACTTTTTTATTTCCGGGATCACAGACTCTTCAAATACGCCACGATGTCGCTGATCGACTGCGGAGTGAGGCCGAGCTGCTGGGGCTGATACATCAGGGAGCGCTCCATCTTCTTCACGCTCGCGATGCGTTCTTTCGGCACGGTCTGCACGAGGCCGCCCATGCATTTGATCATGACGGGATCTCCGCTGGAAAGAATCATGCCGCTGATGGTGAGCCCGTCCTTGGTTTTGATCTCGCTGCCTTCGAAGCCATGGGAGATGTCCGCAGAGGGATGGGCAATGGCGTTGGCGATGACCTCGGTCGGCTGCTGCTTGGGCCTGACCGCGTTTCGCATCGCCGGGCAGTTGGGCGATCTCTGCGCCCGTGGGCAGCTTCGGCGCATCCTTGATTTCAGGCGGCATCTCCACCGCGACGAGCTTCACCTTGGCAGGATCATACAGACCCAGCGCCTTCATGCCGCCTTCCACATCGTAGGACTGCCAGTCGTTGCCTTTGCGATTGAGCAGCCACCACTTGGCGAGTTCCTTCATGGGGAAGTCCTTGGTGTTGGCGAGTTCGATCATCGCGCCTGCAGCTTCGCGGCTTTTCACAAAGGCGAGACCGGTGAGCATGAGCTTGCGCTGGTCCTCGGTAAGAGCAGTGTCGAGAGCGCGGGCTTTGAAGGCCTCCACAGCAGCAGGGGGATGGAGACGCCATGCGAGCCAGGCCTGGGCATCGGTCCAGGCAGCGGGTTTGTCAGGACAAAGGAGTTCATAGGCGGAATCTTCGAAGCCTGCGCAGCCCATACCAACTGCCTCAAGGTAAGCGCGGTCTTTGCCGTCAAACTGCTGCGCGATGATGAGCAAAGCCTCGCCGCCAATCCGGGGATGCACTTTACCGAGAATCAATGCCAGTTCCCGACGCACGGCAGAGGAGGGATCGCGGAGCATTTTCCCAACCAAGTCCCATGGGAGCCGGTCCACACGACTCAGAGCGCGCACGGCCACGATGCGCTGGTCTTCAGACTTCGACTCGAGCCAGGGCCGCACCTGCGACATGCCCTCTTCACCCATCTGCGCCAGCAACCATGCTGCACGCGCGGCGATGTAAGCGTTGTCGTCCTTGAGCAATTCGGCGACAGCAGGCACGGCCTTCGCGCCCTGAGCTTTCAGCGCGGTGAAGCCGCTGTAGCGCACATTCGGTGCCGGGCTTTTCAGCGAGGCGATCTGGCCTTCCGTGGTGTCGAGCTTGAGTGCTGGCACGTTGGATGCGAAGCCCTTCGGAGCGATGCGGTAGATGGTGCCGGTGTAGCGATCATCCAGCGTGCCGTGACCACCCACGCGGGCATCGAACCAGTCGGCGACGTAGATCGCGCCATCGGGACCGACGGTGACATCGCTGGGGCGGAAGCGCGTCTTGAGTTCGCCTGTGGGCTTGCCGCCGAGGAAGTCAGAACCGGCGAACTCCTTTTCCTTGTTGGAGGTCATGAAATCAAAGCGCTCCATTTTCCAGCCTGCGCCATCGAGCTTGGGAAGATAGCCAAAGACGACGTTCTTGCCCGCCTCGCAGGCGAGGAGCAGGCCGTTCCATTTGGCATCAAGTGCGCCGTTTTCATAGAAGGCCACGCCGGTGGGGGAGCCGCCGCCATAGACATCGCCAGCGGGCATGGTGCCGGGATCTTCCTGGCGCCACTCGGCGGTGGGGGTGTCCTGGCCGGGGCGTTTGTCCGCACCCCAGGAGCGCAGGCCGTCTGCGGAGGCAAAGCCGGCATTGCCGCCTTCCATCACCGGGGACACGCGGCAGGCGGGCGGGTCGTCGTTGTCACTTTGGAAGACATCGCCAAAGGAGGTGATCGTCTGCTCGTAGCTGTTGCGATAGTTGTGGCCGATGATGGCGACGTTGCTGCCGTCGGGGTTCATGCGTGCGGTGAAGCCGCCGATCCACACATGGCCGTCGTCGCTCTTCTGCCCGGCGATGTCCTGCATCATGTAAGGGCTGCCCATGCGGAAGGTCTTGCCGGAGTGGTCGGTGAACTTTGCGCCCGTGTTGCCCTGATTCCAATACCACTGGCCATCGGGTCCGGCGGTGACGCTGTGCAGGCTATGATCGTGCTGACGACCACCGAAGCCGGTGAGCAGTACATCGCGTTTGTCCAAGGCGGGATCAAATTTGCCGTCGCCATTGACGTCGGTGTACACCAGCAGGTCCGGTGGCTGTGAGACGACGATCTTGTCGCCCAGCACCGCGACGCCCAGCGGAGCTGCGAGATCGGACTCCTGAACGAAAACGGTGCTCTTGTCGGAACGGCCTGAGCCGGTGGTGTCTTCGAGCACGACGATGCGGTCGCCCTCCGGCCTGCGGCTGCCTTTGCTGCGGTAGTTCACGCCTTCCGCCACCCACAGGCGGCCCTGGGCATCGAAGTCGATGTTGGTGGGATTGAACAAGGCTGGAGAGGTGGCCCAGACGGTCACTTCGAGCCCTTCGGGCACGGCAAACATGTCCGCAGGTACGGTGGTCTTGCCGTCGTCCACGATGGGGGGCGCGGGTTTGGGGGCATTGGGGGGTGTTTCGATATAGACCTGAAATTTGACGGACGCGTTGCTGGCCTTGGCGCCGCGCTCCATGCCACCGTCATCGATCGCCGCCAGCGCGGTGAAGCCCACCACGCCCTGCGGCAGGTCATAGACGATCACCGAGCGCGCATGCGTGCCGATGCCGCTCACATAGGTCTGGCCGTTCACGAGCAGTGAATCGCCCATGGTGGATTTGCCAACGCGCGTTCCGCCGGAGCCCTGGCTGGCGGCTTTCCATGGCAGCTTTGTGAGGTCTTTGGTGGAGCCATCCGACATGACCAGCTTCGGCTCCAGCCAGTCCGCCCAATCGCAACTGATGCCGTCTTCATCCGAGACGACGAGGTAGAGCTCCCTCGCGCCTTTCAGGGATGCATCAATCTTGACCAGACGCTGTGTGCTCGCGGTGGTGACCTTGGGGCTTTCGAAGACGGGATTGGCGGCGGCGGCGCAAGTGGCGGAAGCGAGCAGCACGAGGAGGATCAAAGGGCGGGACGTCATGGTTGGGGGCACTAGGAGGGATACGATCTTTCCAGAGCGAGTCTTAGCTCTCAACTACTTTGGCTTGTGGCGCGGAAAACTTTCTCCACATTCGGCACATGAAATCTTTTCTTCTTCTTTTGAGCGTTGCGCTGCTTTCGTCATGCCAGACCACCACCGAGGAGTACCATGTGGGAAGCGTGGCCGAGGCGAGAGTGTTTGCAAAGAGGGCGGTGGAGGTTGGCTACATTCACGCGGGGGGCGAGGCGGCGCTCGTCGCGGAGAAGTCTGTCGGCAGGCCTCTGGAGGGCAAATGGAGCCCACAAAAAATGGACAGCTTTCTCAACCAGTATGCAGCGGAACACCCGCGCCTGATGGAGATCAACAAGGCGGCCACCACGGGGAAGATCAATGAGAAGGAGCGGGTGATTCTGGTGAATGTACTGCGTGGGCAGGAGGAGCGGCTGGCCGAGGCACAACTCGCCGAGCGGCAGGCAGCTGCTGACGATCTCAATCAAACGGCGATGATGAACAGCCAGAGCTCGTCGTATCGGCAAAACTCGTCGCTCATGCAGGCCACGCCACAGTCGGGGTATTCCGGGTATGGGACAGGGTATGGTGGCAGAAGTTTCTGAGGTCTAATGGGACGCGGGCCCCCTACTTCGTCTTCATCACATAGACGCCGTTCCAATCCGCAGGAGGTGGATGGATCTTCATGACTTCGCAGCGGTCGATCATGACCAGAGAAGGGTTGCCATCCTGATGAATTTCGCGTTTGGCCGAGCGCCCAAACAGGGCTTTGGCCACGTCCCACTGCTGGGACTGATAAGCGGCAATGCCTTTTTCAAAGAAATGCAGGCACTCTTCGGTCTCGGCGGAGATTTCTTTGGTGAACCCGACGAGTTCAAACACCTCCGCTGGCTGGCTGCGGCCTTTGACGACAATACGGTCCAGGAAGCGATAGGTAATGTCGTCCAGATGCTTCTGCGCGAGGGCCTTTGTCTCTCCAGTGATCATGCTGTACACGCCGTAGCTCTTGGCACCGCTCTCGCTGCGGGCGGCGAGGTTCACGGTGTCGCCCATCATGGTGTAGTTGAGGCGACGACGGGATCCCATGTTGCCGATGATGGCCTGCCCGGAGTTGAGGCCGATGCGTGTCTTCATCTCAAACACGATGTCCGGCCAGTTGCCTTCATGCCGCCATTTCTCGCGCAGTTCGAGCTGGCGCTTCTGCATGAGCAATGCTGCTCGGCAGGCGCTGTGGGCATGACCGGCAAAAGCCAGCGGCGCGCCAAACATGCCGACGATGGCGTCGCCGATGAACTTGTCGAGCGTGCCGCCGTTGTCGTGAAGGATGTCGGTCATCTCGGTGAGGTAGTCGTTCATCAACGCCACCAGCCGTTCAGGAGTCAGCTTTTCAGAGAAGGAGGAGAAGCCTGCGATGTCACTGAAGAACGCTGTGATTTCCGCCTGATGTCCGCCGAGTTTCGGCTCCTCGCCAGAGGCAATCATCTGCTCGACCACCTGCGGCGATACAAAGGTGCCAAACATGCCTTTGATGCGCCCTTTGGCCCGCTGCTCGATGACCAGCCGATGAAGGATGGAGCCACCCTCGACCAGCAAAAAGCCGAGCACTGGCCAAGCAACGGGAAGATGCAGACTCTCGATCCGAAAGTGATGAAAGGCAGTGTAAACATAAGCGCCGACGATCAGCGTGGGGACGAGCACCGCGAGCCAGATGGGGCCGAAGCGCACGGGAACGATGGTGAGCAGAGCCATGAGCGCCCACACACCGATCAACTGACCGAAGTCGGGCTTCTTGATGTAATCGCCGCTGAGGATGTTGCTGAGCGCATTGGCATGCGTGAGAACCAGCGGGTTCTGCGGGCCATGTGGAGTGGGGCCCAGGTCAGACAGACCTGCGGCGGTCTGGCCGATGAAGAGGATCTGGTCTGTGATGGGCGGATAATTGGCAGGCCACTCCTTGCCTTGGAATTCCGCCAGACACGACAGCAGTCCTGCATAGGGGAAGGCTTTGAAAGTGCTGGGGTGACGATAGTTGACGGTCATCTGGCCCGCTGCATCGATAGGGATGGTCCACTTTTGTTTCGTGCCCTGGATGTGGATGCTGTTTCCCAGAGCCACGGTCACAGCATCAGTCTCCACGCCTTCACGAGTCAGCAGGGCCTGCAGCACGAGGCTGGGGAAGACGTGGCTGCCACAGCGCACGATCAGCGGGATTTGCCGCCGTACGCCATCGCTGCCGGGAGGTGAATTGACGAAGCCGGTGTGGGAGCTCTCGCCAATGATGGGCACAGGGAGCAGTCCCGTGTCTCTGCCGATGAGCCGCGACTGATCGCCCTGAATGTTGGTGATCGCCTTGGTGTTGCCGGCATAGTAGGCTTCGAATTTCGGTTCATTCTCAAGAGTCTCAGCCGCTGCGGCGGTGATGGAGGCAGTCGTCTGCACCAGGGCATCGCCAAACTTTTGATCCTGGGCGGGGTCGGGGCTGGGTTCGGTGAAGAGCAGATCAAACGCCACCGCTGCGGGCGGGCGGGCGGAGAGCAGCGTCATCAGCTGCGCATGCACCTCTCGCTGCCAGGGCCAGCGCCCCAGTTTGGCCAGCGCATCTTCATCAATGCCCACCACGAGCACCTGCGGTGCTGCCGGGGGGTCTGACCATGCGCGGAGTTGAAAGCGCCAGTCCAGCGTGAGGTTTTCCAGATCCTGCCCCAGCGGGGTGCGGTCAAAGCCCAGCGCCAGCAGCAGCACCATTGGCAGCAGGAGGCACTCAAAACGCAGGCTGCCGAATTTCCGTTTTCTCATGCGCAGGCTAATACTTCATGTTCATGCCAAAGTGCAAGCGGCCGGAAGGCGTATTCACCAGCCCTGAACTGTGCAAGGTCCAGCCGTAGGCGAGGCGCAAATCGAGATTGCTGCCGAGGCTGTAGCGCAGGCCCACGCCTGTGCTTTGAAGGTTGAGATTGGGCTCCGTGGCATACGAACCGACACTTTGCAGATAAGCGAAATCGTAGAACACAAAGGTGTTCAGGTTGTCAGCCTTCTTGCCGCTCAGTTTGGCCAGGTGCAGCATGGGCAGGTTGAGCTCCAGGTTGGCAACGACGCCGCGATCTCCACGCGCCGAGCTTTCATTGAAGCCACGCACGGTCTGGTAGCCACCGGCCAGCATCTGCTCGGTGGGCAGCAGGCGGGCGTTGGAGTACTGCCCAGCGGTATGCAGCAAAGCGGAGAAGCCCATG
Organism: Verrucomicrobia bacterium 12-59-8; assembly: GCA_002279765.1. Next base: position 6,661 of record NCCR01000078.1, read on the forward strand.
GGCAGGTGCAGCAACCGGTCCAACTCCCCTTTGGCGTACCAATACTTCGCCTGAGAGGCGGCGCGCAGGCTGTCAAAGGCGGCGTAGTTGTTGTGCCCGAGGGTGTTGCCAGGACTGTAAATGGTGGAGAGTCCCAGGCGAGTGTAGCCCAGGGAGTCGTTCACGACCAGATTGTACCCGAGGCGGAACTGCAGCACCTCGGCGCTGTTTTTAGAGAAGGTCTGACCGCCAAACAGGATGTCGGAGGTGGTGCTCTTGTAATCGACCGCAATGGTCGCCTTGTGCTGCACCTTGCTCCAGGCGCTGGCGAGCGGGATGGTGTAGGCGGCGGAGATCTGGCGGTTTTTTCCATTCACACCTAGCAGACCACCGGCCTGTCCGGACTGCGTGGCCGAGTCCACATACACCCCGAGGAGTTGCAGCCGATGACGCCATGGTAAGGGGATGTCCCACACTAGGGCATGCGCCTTGAGCCGATCCAGCTCCTGATTGCCGGTGAAGTTATAGCTGAGCGACTGCTCCGTGCCAAACATCTGCATCAGGGTGATGCCGCCGGAGATTTGATTCAGCCCGGTGGAGCGCAGGCCGGAATTGGCATAACCGACGTAGGCTTTGACGAGATTGTTCTCCGTGGTTTTCAAGACGACATCGCTGGAGCCTTCGCGTTTGCCACGCTCGTAGATGACGTTGACGTTGCGGATGGGGTTCTCGTTGAGCCAGCGAACATCACTGGAGATCTTGCGGGTGTCGATGCGCTCCCCCGGTTTCACGCTCACCTGACCGGCCATGTAGCCGGGGTTGGAGCGTTTGGCACCCTCCACCTTCACCTCTCCCAGCACGGCTTCACGCACGATGACCTGGACATGGCCGCGCGTGACGTCCTGCTCTGGAAGGTAGGCATCCACGAGCGGGAAGTCGGTGGCCTGATAGGCTTTGTTGATCTTCTGCACCATGCGGTTCAGCAGCGCCATGCTGAGTTCCTTGCCCATGAACTCCTGCTGCAAGGCGGCTGCGAGACCGGCAGGCAGATGCAATGAAGGGTCCGCCATAAGCACCTGTGGCAGGTCTTTGGCCGACGATTTGATTTTTTTTGGCACGAGCTGCAGTCCAAGCAGCCTGACGCCAAGCGGTTTGGTATCGCCTGCGGCAGCCTTGGCGGCAGGTGTTTGTGCAGCAGCGGTATCAACATCGCTGACCGGCTTGGCGCGTGGGATCTGGAGCTTGTCCACCAGCGTGCCTGCGCCGGTCGTGGAAAGAAACTCCTGGGCACTGCTGCTGCAGGGCACGACGAAAACGGCCAAGGCTATCAGCAGGAGTGGCGTGAATGAGTGTAGCTGCATGGGATGACGGGGGGCGGGTTCAGCGTGTTGCACGGTCGAGTTCCTCCTGGCTCTGTGTCGTGGTGGCATTCTGTAGTTTTAAGATGACAAAGGGACCCGGGGGCACGCCATCGAGCGCGGTGTTGGCGATGCCGTCCCAGGACAGCACCAGCACCGTGCCATCGCCACCGAGCGCGAGGGAAAGCTCGTCAGCACCGGAAGGCGCGAGCAGGGCGTGGAGCTGGGTCTGAACGTCCGGTGGTGCTGCGGCACCGGTGGCGTCCATGACGGCCATTCCAATCGGCTCAGTCACCAGATACTCACCTGTGGCACCGAGGGCGAGCGCCAGCTCCCCATACGATCCTGCCGAGATGCTGGCGACCAGGCTGTTTTCGATCCTGGCGGGCACCAGCTTATCGGTCACTTCCATGGTGATGCTACCGGAGCCGAACTCAAGCCGCGCGGTGCCGTTTCCGCCCAGCGCCCGGAAGAGTGCACTGAAGGACTGAGGATTTGAGACATGCGTGAGGAACTCTTGCACATTCATGGAGGGCAGGGGATCGCCCAGAGTGATGGACTGCGCGCCTGCCTGCACCGTGAGCGGCACTTCGCCACGACCAATCGCGCCGATGGCCAGCTCGCTCTGCGCCAGCAGGCTTATGCTGGCCTGCAGCAGGGCCACAGAAGTCGGGCTGGGCGTGCCAGCACTGGGATCAATGGCAAAGAGTCCGCCGCCATTTTGCAGGCGGATGGTGCCGTCCCCGCCGAGGCTCAGGTTTAGCTCACGCTCGGCGGTGGCGGACGTGCTGGAGTTCATCTGCGACTGCAATGCCGGACTGATGGGGCCCCCGCCGCCGACGGAGCCGAAGGCGCTGCCGCCGCTCTGACCGAGGAAAGCCGAGATGGAAGCCGCGCCCGCCAGACTCGCGCCACCAGACAACGCCCCTGCGACCGCCTGCGCGCCGATGCCGCCTGTGACACCGGCGATGGAGGTGGTGTTGTAGTTGTTGATCTGCGTGGCGCTTGAAGAACCCGCGCCAAACACAGGATTGAAATTTTGCAGGAAGACGTTGGCGATCTGCTGCGAGGCGGTGGCGATGGTGGCAAAGCCCGTGGTGGTGATAGTGCCGAAGCCCGGCTTGGTCAGCGGGGTGGTCACCACCTGGGTGCCGTCCACCAGAAGCTGGTTGTTGCCACCACCACCATTGAGATTCTGATCAAAGGTGTAGAAGCTGGTGGAGGTGGTGTCATTGCCAGCGCCGAGATTGAGCCCCACGGTCTTCAAGCCCTGAAAGGCATAGCTGCGGCCACCGACGGTGAGTAACGCCGCGCCGATGGTGTAGGTTTGTCCGGCCTGGAGATTGGAGTCATCAAGGAGCAGCACCGCGAGTGGATTGCTGGCACCGTCCACCAAGCCGTCGAGGGTGGCCTGATTGGAGAATACAAACTGATTGGCTCCCGAGCTGCTGCCGATGAGATTTTCGATGGAACTGAAATGCAGCGATCCAAGGAATCCGGCGTTGTTCGCGGTGATCTGAAACACATTGCCGCCATTCAAACCGATGAGCGTATCCGCATGACTGGCGGAGCCGATGAGGTTCTCAATGCTGGTGAAGCTGGCGGCGCTGACGCTGACCGGACCGATGGCGGAGGCAAACGTGACCGTGTCATTGGCACCTGCGCCATTGACCGTGAGACTGATGGGCACCTGCGAAAGGATGATGGTGTCATCGCCATCACCGCCGGTGACGGTCACCTCAGCGGCCTCGACATTGGAAAAGTCCATCAGGCCTTTGATCTTGGCAATGAACTGCTGCGCATTGATCTGCGGCGCACCCACCAGTCTGCCGCCCGTGAGATTCACGGCATGCAGAGGTGATGACTGCCCGACTGCGCCCTGCAAGGAGAGGTCTCCGTTGAGGCCGGCATTAAGCGTCAGATCGTGGCCGATGCTGCAGCCGTTGCTGATGGCTCCACTCACGGCGATGGACGCTCCATTGGGCACGGCACCGCCATTCGTGGTGTCCAGCGAGGCATTGGCAGCGAGGGTGACGGGACTGCCAATGATAATGTCTCCGCCTGCGGTGGTTATGCCTGCGCAGAGGAGGGTGCTGGACCCATTCAAAGTCACAGCGCCGCCGAGGTCAATGATCTGCTCACTGACGGTGATTTCACCCAGGGTCAGGATCGTCAACGGCGCACGCCAGATGGAGGCGCGGATCTCGACCACTCCCGAGGTGGCAGCGCCGATGGTGATGTGACTCAAACCAGCTGAAAAAGCGCCGATGCCAGCGGAATTGATCAGCAGTGTGCCAGATGCACCGTCTCCCAGCCCGATGGTGGTGCCGGCGGAGACCGAGCGGATGGCCAGAGTGCCGGTGCCGCCAATCGTCGCCGCGCCCGCGATGCTGACGCTGTCAGTGTTGATGATGGTCGCGCCGCTGTTCGTGATGGTGGTGTCTGCGTCGAGGTCCACGCCGGTGTTTTCATAACCTGTGGGAGTGCCGCTGCCAGTAACCGCAATGGCCGCACCAGCGCTGGTGATGGAGGTGCCCGCATCCTGAAGCGATACGCCATGGTTGCCGCTGCCATTGCCACCACCCGCTACGCCGAGGAGCGTGATGCCGCCCGCCGAGGCTGCGGTGGAGGTGGAGTGAATGGTGGAACCATGCTGCATGAGAATGCCGATGTTGTTGTCTCCCGTGTCGCCGCTGCGGCCGTTCAATGCGATCTCGCCCATGCCGAAGGATGTCAGCGTGGCGTTGTTTAGAATGATGCCCGCGAAGTTGCCGCCGGTTGCATTGATGTACTGGTTGGCATCCAGCTGCATGCGGCCATCCACCACGGAAATAGTGGCACCCGAATTCACATTGATCTCGCGATTGGCCGTCAGGTAGATGGAACCGGTGCCGGTGTTGGAAACACTGCTGCCATTCACCTCGATGCCAAAGCCGCTCAGGGTGATCACGCCGCCCTGCGAGGAGATGTCATTATTGATGCGAATGTGGTCTGTATTGGTGGTGATGATGCTGATGCCGCCCATGGCGCTGAGCCCGCTGTCCACACCGATGGTGCCAATGGTGAGCCCCAGCGTATTCACGATCTGAATGGAGCCGATGGAGCCGATGGAGCCGATGGAGCCGATGGTCGTCAAAGTCTGGACGGCGTTGTCAGCGTTAATGAGGTAGAAGTCGCCACAGCCCGCCAGCTTGAGTCCCCAGGAGGTGATGGAGCCATGCCCCAGCACACTGCCACCCGTGGTTTGCAGGGTGACGACGCCAAAAACGCCGGTGCTCACCGCGCTGCCATTGTCCAGCAGGATGGCCCCTGTCTGCGCGCTGCTGCCGGTCCGGCCTGCGAGGGTGATATTGCCGGAGTCTGAAAGGATCTGGCCGCCGATGAGAATGGACTGGAAGTCACCTTCAAACGAATTGGCTCCTTGATTTGCGTTGATGGTGACATGGCCCGAGTGCGTGAGAATCTGCGACCCGACCTGGATCTGCACGGCACGTCCGGCATTGATGATCAAGTCGCCGCTGCCGCTGGACTGAATCACGCCCGTGCTGCCGCTCAGCGTGGTCATGATGAAATCGCGGTCGGCATTGATGGTCAGCGTGGTGGCGGAACTCCATTGGATAAGGCCTGCGAGGGTGATGTTTCCTGCGCCGCCGATGGCATTGCTGTCAGTCTGAATGATGAGGTTGCCGCTGTTCGCATCGAGCCACGCGGAAATGTCAGTGGCTTTGAGCGTGTTCGCCTGTGCTGGATTGGTGATGGTATTTCCTGCCACACAGTTGGTGATGAGGATGTCGTTGGGATCGAGCAGCAGAGTGCCTGCACTTCCTTGCGGTGCGCTGAGATCAACGCGGCCCGTCAGTGATTCAATGATCAGCGCCTGCTTGCCGGAAAGCTCTGCCTGTCCGCCATCACCGCTGGACACGCCACCGCGTGCTTGCAGGGTGCCGCTGAAGGTGAGCTGGTCATTGGCAAAGGCCACTACGGTGCCGCCGTTGCCGCTTTGAATGGCATTGGCCGCAAGGATCGCGCCCTGCTGAATCTCCACCTGCGTGGAATTGGCCATGCTGGCATCCAGGCCCTGCGCGCCGCCGCCGACGAAGATGCTGCCGCCGCCGGTGGCTCCGCTAGCGCTGATGAGGGCCGCACCGCCGAGAGTGAGCGAAGTCCCGCCCAGGCGAATGATACCACCCGTGCCGCTCGCTGCGTCCGCACGGATGATGCCGTCGATGAATGTGGTCGTTGCAGGTGCCTCGGCGCTACCCTGCGGGCGGGAATTGATTTCGATCTGTCCGCCTGCGGTTGCACCATCAGCAGAGACGAGAATGGCGCGACGCACGGTGACCTCTCCGCCCGTAACGGCGATGCTGCCACCGCTGCCGGTGCGGCCATCTGCAGCCACGCGCCCACCCAGGTTCACGCGGCCCTGACTGCCCGCGTCGATTTTGATCTGCCCGCCGTTGCCTGCATGACCGCGCGCCACCAGCCTGCCTGTGCTTTCGATGTTGCCACCGTTCGCACTCAAGATGATGCGGCCGCCCTGTCGCGTGACGGCGGTGGCGGCGATGCGGCCGGTGTTGCGAATGGCCAGCGCATACACATTGCCGCCGTGCGCTTTGAGCTCCGCCACATTGGCCTGAATGAGTCCGCTGTTGGTAACGCCCGTGCCGCGCTGCGGGCCTGCGGCGTTGCGCACGATCACGCGCTCATCGCCTGCGGGCATGATGAGCACATCCGTGCCTGCGGCCAGTCCCACGGTGCCGTTGGGTGCGCGGATGGCACCAGAGTTGTTGACCTGAAAACCGATGAGAAACACATCACCGCTGGTGGCGCGGATGGAGCCCGCATTGCTGACGCCTGCCGTCGTTTCGCCCTGATACGCCATCTGCCCTCCGGCCATGAACATGCGGTTGCTCAGGTCCAACGTGGAGGCTGTGAGCCCCGCTATATCCACCATGGAGCCCTGGCCAAACACGATGCCGCTGGCATTGATGAGAAAGAGCTGGCCGTTTGAAGTCAGCGAGCCGTTCAAGAGCGAAGGCCCGCCGTCCAGCACACGGTTCAGCGTGGCCGAATTCGCATCAGGGACGATGAAATTCGTGTGCTCGCCGCTGTTGATGTTGAATGTGCTCCAGTCAATGACCGCGCGGTCCGTCTGCTGCTGGATCGTCGTCAGTCCAGGGAAGGTGTTCTGGATCTGTGCATCTCCCAGCACCACGACTCCGCCTGTGGGATTCGCGGAAATTCGAACCACTGATCCGAGCAGGAAAATCCATAACGCGCCACCCCAAACAAGGGCGCGGACAGTCCTTAATGATGGGCACCCCAAGGCCATTCAGTGTTATTGCTGAGGCTTGGTATTGGTGGCGGCGGTTTCCAGCGGGACGATGACGACTTCGCCGTCTTTCGTCTGCACGTAGCCTTTGCCGTTCTCGACGGACACGGAGTAAAACGCGCCCTTGGCCACGGCCATGCCGCTGGGTGTCTTGATCTTGAAATCCATCTTGCCGGAGGTCTCCGGTTTGACTAGCGCACCCACGGTGCCGTTTTTTAAGTCCAGCAGCACCTTGGGTGAGTCCTTCGACTCGACGATTTCCGCCACCACAGCTTCAGAGTTCGGTCCCAAGCGGATGGCCGAGGTCGTGGTCATCGTCACTGTCGCGTTTGAATCCGCACTGGTTTTGAGCGTGCTGCCCACCGTTACGATGTCGCCTTCCTTCAGCGCATGAGACGCGCCTCCAGGCGGTGTCTCCGTAACCATGCCTGCCACGATGGTGACCTTGCCACTTTGCGGCACCTGCTGCTTCACATTGGCCGGGGTCACGTCCACCTTACCATGCTCCACTTTGACGAAGCCCTTGCCATCCTCCACAGCTACCGCAAACATCGTGCCGCGTGCCGCCGCGATACCGCTGGGCGTCTTCACTTTGAAGTCCATCGTCGATTGCGCCTGCGGCTGAATCAGCGCGCCGAGGCTGCCCGATTTGAGATCCACCAGCACCTTCGGTGCCGTGTCGGAGTCCACCAGTTCCATAAAAACTGCCTGTGAATTCTCCGCGATGCGGATAGCCGACTGCTTCGTGGTCTTGATCACCGCACGTGAGGCAGCCCCCGTCTTCACCGTGGAGCCCACTGGCACGGCATCGCCCACCTTAAGCGCCGTCTCGACATTGCCGCCCATCGGAATGAGCGTCACCTTGCCCACCGCCACCGAAACCGTGCCACTGGATTCCGCCGCCAAGCCCTGCCCGAAAAGAGCAAGGACCATGGCGATGATGAATTTCATATGTCTAAATGTGTCGTGCTTCATAGAGTCATGTCAAAAGGTTAAAGGTCACACAGGCATGGATGAGTCGCGATTTTGAATTATTATCAAGATTTACTATAACATCCATTCAGTGGATGACGCTTGTAAGAGGTTCGTAAAGTCGTCGAGGGCTTTTGCTCGCCGAGGTGTTTGATACCTTTAGTTTTAGAACATGGGCAGGTGCCTGCAGCCTGCGGGAACGAGTGAACAGGTTGTTGAAAGGAGGGGATAAAATGGCCCAAACGATAAGCCGGTCTTCACCGTGAAACGAACGCGGCAGGTGGCCGACTCGCCTGATGGCAGCTTTTGCGCACCATATATTATAAGATAGAGGATGGCACCAGCCAGCGGCGGGCAGAAAGGTTGCAGCTTTCGCACTGGGAGACTCAAAAGCCTTGTCTGCACCGCTGCTGAGTGACAGAGTGGAAAACCCATGAACACAGAGCAACTGGAACAACTCAAGACAATGGTGGCAGACGCAGGCGATCTGCCGGAAGCCGCGAAAGCCAAGCTGCTTGAGCTGCTGGAACAAACGGAGGCGGAAGCCCCCACGGCAGAGCCAGGGCAGGCACAAGGCCAGTGGCTTTCTTCGGTGGAGGAACTCGAAGCCGCACACCCGGAAGCGACGGGTTTTATGAACCGGCTGGCGACGACGCTGGCCAACATGGGCATTTGAGCCGGGCGGGGCCCCCTCCTGAAAAGAACCCTGAATACGCCTTTGACAGAGCTTAGGAGGCGTGTAGTTTCGCGCCCCTTTTTCCCCGAGGGAATGTCGCCATGCCAAACACACAAGTTATTCTCAAAGAACAAATCAAAGGCCTCGGAGCCGAAGCTGATGTCGTCAGCGTGAAGCGCGGTTTTGCGCGTAATTTCCTGCTTCCCCAAGGCAAGGCCTACGAAGCCACCAAAGGCAACCTGCGCTACACCGAGCGTCTCAAGGCTGTGCGTGCCGAGCGTGAAGCCAAGGAAGTCGCCGAAGCGGAAAAGCTGGCTTCCAAGATCAAGAAGGTGAAGCTCAAGCTCTCACTTTCCACCGGTCAGGGCGGCAAGGCTTTCGGTTCCATCACCACCATCGACATCGCCAAGGCTCTTTCCGAAGAGTCCAAGATCGACATCGATCGTCACATGATCGTGCTGGAAAAGCCGATCAAGAGCACCGGCAACTTCGAAATCGTCGTCAAGCTCGGCCACGAGATCACCGCCACTGTTAAACTGGCCGTCTCCGCCGCTGGTGAAGCCGCCCCTTCTGAAGAAGCTGAATAAGCGGACCCTTCTCTAGTTTTAACACTTCCTCAAAGCCGCGTGAACAACGCGGCTTTGTTGTTTCAGAAAAGTAGTCATGAGCTTTAGCTCATTCTGGAAAGCATTGCGAACGTTCCCGCTGCTCCAGAACGAGCTGCTGCGAAGCAAACCTGGCGACTACTTTTTTCGGTGCAAAAAGACTCGAAAGAGGCACTTCCGTACCGGGTATTGATATTGACAATCGTGCCACCCATTTGGAGCATGCACTAACTCATCATGAAGAAATACAACGTCGGAATTATCGGATACGGCTGGGCTGCCAGCGCTCACATTGAAGCCATCAATAAAAGCAAGCAGGCGCAGGTCACTGCGATCTACTCTTCCCGCAAGCTCGACGACGCGGAACTGACAGCGAAGCACGGCACGCCTATCAAGAGCTACCAGAGCCTCGATGAATTGCTGGCGAATCCGGACATCCATGTCGTGGACATCTCCAGCTACCCAAGCCAGCACCGCGATCAGGCCATAGCGGCGGCGAATGCGAAGAAGCACATCATTCTCGAAAAGCCGATGGCAAATTCGCTGCAGGAAGTGCGTGAGATCGTCGCTGCGGCGAAGGCCAACGGGGTGAAGGGCTGCGTGTGCTTTGAATGCCGCTTCTCGAACCAGTTTCAGGTGACCAAGGCGCTCATTGATGAAGGTCTGCTGGGCAGCATCCACTACGGTGAAGTCGATTACTACCACGGCATCGGTCCCTGGTACGGTCAGTTCCGCTGGAACACCGGCAAGAAAGACGGCGGCAGCGCCCTGCTCACAGCCGGTTGTCATGCACTGGATGCCTTGCTCATGGTCATGGGCGGCGAAATCGAGAGCGTCACGAGCTTCTCCACCAAGACCAAGAGCGAGATTTTCCAGCCCTACGAGTACGACACGACCAGCGTCACGCTGATTCACTTCAAGAACGGTGCCGTGGGCAAATCCGCTGCCGTGGTGGACTGCCTGCAGCCCTACTACTTCCACACGCATCTTTGCGGCAGCCAGGGCAGCCTGCTGGATGACAAATTCCACTCCATGAAACTGCACACCGACAAGCACGCGTGGAGCAAGCTCTCCATGAAGATGCTCGACTCCGGTGATGTGAGCGACCACCCCTACGAGACGCAGTTCCAGGCCTTCTTCGATGCCCTAGACGCTGGCAAGGACATGCCGCTGACCAGCTTCCCCGAAGCGCTGCGCAGCTTTGAAGTCATCTTTGCCTCTGACAAGAGCGCCGAGCTGGGCGGCAAGCCGGTGCGCATTGCGGATCTCGACTGACCGACAGAACCAGAGCCTGATGCACTACCGCATGGCGCTCCGGCGTCACGCGGTTTTTTGCTGCGCAGCGCGGACTTCAGGCCGCAGCAGTTACAGGCGCGGGCGGGGTTTGACGAAATAGCAGCTATCTGCCAGTTTTATTTCAGGCCGGCTCAGGTGTATTCCAGGAGCGCTTTGATCACCTTGCGCTCCGCCACGGCTTGGAATGCGGCTGTGATTTCCTCAACGGGAAAGCGGTGGGTAATGAAGTCGGCGGAGGTGAGCCTGCCCTCGCGAATCCACTGGCAGATGGCGGTTTGCGACTCTTTTTCGTAGCGCCGTGTGGGCCACTGATGGACGAAGAGGTTGAAGTTGAAGTCGGCTTTCGCTTTGTCGATGTGCAGGACGCCATGGGTGAGTACGCCGTAGATGCAGTGCGAGCCGCCACGGCGCAGTAGCGGCAGGCCCTGCTGCACGATGTCTGGGTGGCCGACGGCGTCGATGACGGCATCGAGCTTCTTGCCACGAATGCTCGTGAGTTCGCCGATGGCGAGGTCTCCGGGGGCAAAGGCTGCATCCGCGCCAAAGGCCAGGGCCCACCGGGCCTGCGCCGTAGATGAGCACATCGTCTCCGGGCTGGAGGTGAAAATCGCGGAACGCACCCAGCACCTCGCGCCAGGTGCAGAGCAGCACAGCCTGCTCCGGGCGGATGTCGGCATCCACGCGGGTCTGGATCTCAAACACTTCGACCCAGCCGTGCTCTTCATCGGCCACGCCATCCGCGACCATGGCGTCATGGTCATTGGCCAGCGTGAACTCCCCGAAGCCGCCCCAGCCGGAATCGACACCCTCGGTTTGCAAGTCGAACACGAGCCCGCCAACGGCGCGGTCGCCAACCTGGAAGTTTTTCACCTTCTCTCCCACCTCCACCACGATGCCGACGCTCTCATGACCGAGAGCGAAGGGGAACTTGTCTTCCATGCCCGGAAAGGAGCCGCCGAGGAGTTCGGAATCCGTGCGATTGCACAGGCAGGCGCACTCTGTGCGCACCAGCGCTTGGTACGGCCCCGGTTTCGGCTGTGGCGTGTCGAGGATGGCAAGTTCTCCGGGCGAGATGGCGATGACGGACTTCATGAGCCGCGCATCGAACACGCGGCGCGTGCGAGTGCAAGCGAGGATCGTGCTAGGGAGTCAATGAGGACAAGCAGGGGGAAGCAAGTCGAGGCTGCGCTGTCAAGGGGGTAGATGTGGCTACCGAAGCGCAATCTTCCGCATCTTCGATCCAGCCGCGCTGCTTTAGGTTTACGTCCCAAACCCCGAGGCGCTCTGCCGCAACCGTCCCCCCCCCCCGCTGCACAACCTCTGCGCAGCAACTCCCTATTTCCGCACTGGAAACGTGCCCGATTCTTGCTTTGAAAAAGGCTGCCCATGTTCCGCACGCTACTCGAATACCTACTCTGGCCCCTGATCCTCATCGCCGCGCTGATCCCCACCGGGATCGGCATCGCCAGCGGCCATGGTCCGCTGGCCTTTAACATCACCTACTTCAGTCTCGCAGCCCTGCTGTATGTGCTGGAGCGTGTCTATCCGTTTGAGGAAAGCTGGTTGCACTCGGACGGGCAAGAGATCCCCGACTTTGCTCATACCGCCTTCACCAAATCCTTCGTGCAGTTGCTCATCGTGTCCGCCACTTTGATCGGCTTGGCCGACGTCGTGGGGGGAGATCAAGGTACAGGCTACTGGCCAAACCACTGGCCCATGTTCTTCCAGGTCGTGCTTGGGCTGGTAATCGCCGAGTTTGGTCTTTACTGGGCGCACCGCATCGCCCATGAATGGATGCCGCTCTGGTGGTTCCACGCCGTGCATCACAGCTCTAAAAAGCTGTGGTTCTTCAACACCGGCCGCTTTCACATTATCGACACACTCAAGAGCATGATCTTCTCCGCCCCGCTGCTGGCTCTGGCGGGTGCGCCACGGGATGTCGTGCTCTGGTTCGGTGCCATCACGGCCTACATTGGCTTTCTCACCCATGCCAACATCCGCATGCGCTTCGGCTGGCTGAACTACATCTTCAACACCCCGGGCCTGCACCGCTGGCACCACTCCATGGATCTGCGTGAGGGGAACAAAAACTACGGCGAAAACCTCATGATCTGGGATCTGATTTTCGGCACCTACTATGACGACGCCAACCGCCGCCCACCGGCGCAGATCGGCATCAAGTCTGCCATGCCGAGAACCTTCTGGGGGCAGATCATCGAGCCCTTCCGCTGGCACAAATTTCAGTCCTCTGCCAAAGAAGGCACCCACAAGCACGAGCTGCTGTGAAAAAGGACGGCACCGCACCCTGAAAACGACTTGCTGCCCTTCGGTGCCCATGCGAAGCATCGTACCCCGAAACAACGCGCCCGTAGTTCAACGGATAGAATGGTGGTCTCCGAAGCCGCATATCCAGGTTCGATTCCTGGCGGGCGCACCAGCTGGGAGAAGCGGCTGGAAAGAACTCATGAGCTTTAGCTCGTGTTGGGAGACATAGGCCCGATCCAGACGGAGCTGAGGCTCATAAAGGAAGTTTGTGTCTGGGCTCGGGCTCTTGGACGGACGCAAATGTCTTACGCTGCCAGAAGCAGGCGACGACGCAACGCCACATCTCCCACACCGGCCACCGCCAGCAGCGCCAGAACGCTGACGCTGTCACGGATGCGCCCATCGCGCGCCATTTGAATTGCTTCGCTGAGTGGCAGGCGCAGGACTTCGAGCTGCTCAGTGTCTTCGGGCTGCGCCTCGGTGTGGGTCAGGCCGGTGGCGATGAAGATGTCGCAAACTTCGTTGCTGGTGGAATTGGAAAGTTGGATGCCGGAGAGCAGGGGCTCGATGGTGGTGGCGACGATGCCGGTCTCCTCCAGCAGTTCGCGTCTAGCCGCCTCGGCTGGGGATTCACCGGCGGGACATCCGCCTTCGGGGATCTCCCACTCGTAGCGCCCATGGCAGTAGCGCCACTGGCCCACAAGCCAGGTATGACCCGCATCATCAACGGGGATCACGCCGACGGCGATGTTCTTGTACTCCACCACGCCGTAAATGCCGGGGCCTCCTGTGGGTTTGAGCACCTGATCCTCACGCACTCGGATCCACGGATTGGCATAAGTCTCGCGCGTGGAAATAGTCTGCCAGGGGTTCGGGTGTTGGGGTAGCGTCATGGAAGAAAGGAGGTCAGAGAATGGGGGAGAGGTCAAGGGGGTTGACTGCTGCCGGGCATTGAAAATCGCAACTTTTTGGACTCGCGCTCCGCGCGCCTGGAGCGGAAGCACAGGGATCGAACTGGTGCATTGAACAACGTCTATTCGACAGAATACCTGGCCTTCAAATGGCTGCGCATCCTTTGGCGTATGTGGTATGACGACGTGCCCTGCTGCGAAAGCACCTTCACCAACGCCAGGAAACGCCACGGGCAGCCCTCTTGCTGCTATAAACATATCTCACTTTCACCTGCTTTTTCCGTTTGCCAGAATGCGCAGTACGTCTGGCGTTTTTTTGTCAGTCCTTCGTCTTCTCTATATGCGCCTTCACCTTGATCAGCTCGTCCACCATCTGCTGCGTCAGCTGGATGCGTTCGTCGTCCGTACTCAGCACTCTTTTGTAGCTCGCCAGATTGCGCTGGGCATAAGTCAAAGCCTCGGTGAATTTGTTCTGCGCGGCCAGACATCCGACCAGATGGTTGCAGTAGTTCAGCGTGTCTGTGTCCTCTGAACCCAGCGCGCCCTCGGCGACGGACAGCGTCTGGCGGCACTCCTTTTCTGCCTCCTCCAGCTTGCCCACTGCAGTCAGCACCTCGATGAAATCCCGCCGGACGTTCAGCGTTTTGCGGTCCTTGCTGCCATATACATGGGTGACCCTCGGCAGCATCGTCCGCATCTGTGTTTCAGCTTCCGCGTATTTTTTAGAATCTCGCAGCGCCTCCACCATCATCATCCCCACCTGCAGCGTCCGCCGGTCCATCGGACCCGTCGCACGTTCGACCATTGGCATCAATTCACGGCATTCTTGTTCAAACTCCTGCTCGTTCCCCAGCTTGTGCAAAATCTGCGCCAGATTGCTGCGCGCCCACAGCGTATCTGGATGCGCCTCGCCGAGCGCCTTGGTATCTGCGGCGATCAAGTGGCGGCACACCAATTCCGCCTCAGCGTTTTTGTCCTGCGCCGACAGTGCTTCGACGAGCCAGTTCTGGCAGTCCAGCGTGTCGCGACTCTCCTCCCCCAAGGCCTTCGTCATCAGCGGCAGCAGAGCCTGCAGTTCAGTCTCCGCCTCCGCATACCTCTCCTGAACAAGGATGCTGTTTGCCAGCAGGAGCCGCGCCAGCAGCGTATCCCCGGACTCTGCGCCGAGCGAGTGCGTGCGCGCCGCCACCAGCGCTTTTGCAGCCTTTTCCGCCTGTGCGTACTTGTGTGCCCTCTTCAGCAGTACCACGGCATCGTACGCCTTCTCATCCGCCGTCGCCGCCTCCACCCGAGCCACCCCGCAGTAAGCCGTCAAAATCATCCATAGACAGGCAGGCGCGAAAGAGTGGAGCAGTTTCATGCAGAGCAGAGGCGAGCTGTGGTTAGGAGCCCCGATTAAATGCCTCCCCGCTCAATGGCAAGCCCCATTTTCATCAGTCCCGCGCCCCCTCTCACCGCCGCAAACGCCAGGACAAGCCGTAATAAAGGTGCGAGTGACAGTTCTTAAGTGACATCCACACCGATCAAAGCCCCGGCTGAATGGCCGAAATAGGCGGGGGAACAAAACGAAGAGGGCGTTGTCCAAACCGAGCTGACGCTCGGGAGGACTTTTCACTTCACCGTCGAAAGCACCAATACATCCGCTTCCACCTGAAACTTCTGGATCGCCTTCAGCACCGGTCCCAGCGCCGCATCCTTTTGATAAGGGCCGAGGTAGCCGTACATCGCCATGCCTTTGACCATTTCCACCGGCACCGTCTTGTCCGGCACCCGCACGGCGCTGACTTTGGCATCCGGTCCCAGCTCGGTCATCTCCAGAGTAAAGTCCACCTCGCCAACGAGGTAGCGCTTGGTGTCCTCCCAGAACTTGGCCGTGTTCATCGGCAGGCTGGCCTCGGTGATGATCACCTGATTCGCGGCATCCAGCAATTTCACCCGCAGCATGTCCTTGTAGCTGCCGTTACCGCCGTCCGGGGCGAGGAGAAGCAGGGCATTGAGGTCTTCCACACTAAGCTTCAGAGTGGCTGGTTTGCCGGAGGTCGACGCTGCTGCAAAGTCAGTGAGCTTCTGTTCCAACTCAGGCATGGCCGCTACGGGCGGGAGGGTGACCGGGGCCGTCTGCGTGATGGCAGCGATGGCAGCATCCATCGTGGTCAGCGTGTAATAGCTCCACCACAAGATGAAGCCAAAGACTCCAATCACGGCGGCCATGATGATGCAGCCGTAGCCGGAGTGGAATTCGCCTGTGGGAACTTTTTGAATCTTTGACATCCCTCATCTGAATGCGGCGCTGGCAAAGATCAAGCCGGGGTTCATCCGGGTGTGGATGAACTGCTCAGGGTGCGAGTCCTGACTGGAGTCCCGCAAGAGCCGGCTGAATGGCTGCTTCCGAATAACCCGCATGTACCAACCGCTGGCGTGCTTGATTCAAAATGGCGGCTGACTCAGCTGGACTGCGCGGCTGCGCCAGCAGGGAGATCATCTGCTGTCCAAGCTCATCCAAAGCCGGGCGTACTGTCAGGGTTAGGTCAGGCGCTGCCTTGGTGGAGGATGACCCATGCGGATGCTGCCGCCGCCATTCCTCCTGCACCACTTTGGCCGCCAGCATCTGCCCGGTGAAAAAGCGCCGCACATTCTCCGCTTTCAATCCAGCCGCGACGCCGCGCTGCGTCATGGTGCGCAGCAGTTCCGCCTCACGCACCGGGTCGGTGATGGGCAATGACTTCGCCTGCTTGGCCATGGCCACCTCATCCATCCAGCTTAGCCGCTGCACCATCAGCACAGGCAGGGACCTGGGCGAGTTCTTGTTCCAGACACAACCGGCCAGCAGCAAGGTCAGCACGCACGACAGGAGGGAATGAGAGACAGTTTCCATGGGGCGATGGTCTAATGTTTTCCTCAACTATAGGTCCCCAGGACCTGATGAACGTTTTCGATGGCCATGCTGCCTTCACCCACGGCAGCGCTGCAACGTTTGACTGAACCCGAGCGGACGTCGCCTGCGGCAAAGACACAGGGAAGGCTGGTCTCAAAGGGGTAGGGCGCACGAGCCGCGTTTTTCCAGGCGGGCGCATCGGCGACGGCCTGCCCAGTTTTGATGAAGCCTTTTTCATCGCGCAGGATCTCCGGCGGCAGCCACTCGGTGCAGGGTCTGGCGCCGATCATGGAAAACACCGCCGCTGTTTCCACGGTGCGGACTTCACCGGTCTTGGAGTTGAGGATTTCGACTGACTTCAGCCGCTCATCGCCCATCATTTTCTGCACCTGCGTGTGGTAGAGGATCTCGATGTTGGGCCTCGTGGTCACACGGTTGGAAAGGTAGCTGGACATGCTTTTGGTCAGGTCTGCACCCCGGATCACCATGATGACCTTTTGAGCCACCTCAGACATGAACATCGCCGCCTGACCGGCGGAGTTGCCAGCACCGACAACGATGATGGTGTTGTCTTTGCAGAACTTGGCCTCCATCTTCGTCGCGGCGTAGTACACGCCCATGCCATCGAATTTCTCGCGCCCCTCGGCCTCGATCAGGTTGTACTGAGCACCCGTCGAGAGGATAACGCATTTGGATCGCAAAACGGTGACGCTGCCTTCGATCCGCAGTTCCACGCCATACTCGCCCTCTGCAAACGCGAGTGTTAGCGCGCGGGAGGGGGTGGAGAACTTCGCACCAAAGCGATGCGCCTGGAGCTGGGCGCGGCTGGTGAGCGCGCCGCCGCTGATCCCGGTGGGGTAGCTGAAGAAGTTTTCGATCAATGAGGACGATCCCGCCTGGCCTCCTGGTGCAAAGCTTTCAAGCACCACCGTTTCGAGTCCCTCTGAAGCGCCGTTCACTGCGGCTGCCAGTCCGGCGGGGCCCGCCCCCACGATGGCCAGATCGCACAGCAGTTCGGGGTCCTGCTCGGTTGAGAGCGGTCGTAGCAGTCCCGCCACGCGGGCCACATCCAGAATGGTTGGATCGTGGGTGATCGTGCCATCGCTGGCAATCAAGACCGGCAGGTCGGCTGGCGTGAGTCCGCGCAATTCGCAGATGGCCAGACCTTCGACGCAGGTGGCATCGATGAGGCGATGCATGACGTGATTCTTATCGAGGAAATCGTCGATGCGGTGACCTGCGCTACAGCGCGGACTGGCAAGGATGCGAAGGCCCGCAAATTCCTTGTCCCGCATCAGGCGCTCGCGCCGCATCATGAAGGCCTGAACTAGGGGCTCGCCCACGCCCGGCAGCTCAGCCAGCGCCCACCTCAGCTTGTCGGCAGGCACGAGAAGGACCTCGGACTCCTCCGCTTTTCCCCGGTAGCTGGCGAGCGACGAGGTGCCCGTCAGCATGGAAACCTCTCCGACAAAATCGCGCGGCTTGGGGGTCGCTAGGATTTGCTCCACGCCATCGCGGTTCTCATACACCTCCAGCTCGCCACTGATCACCAGCGCCATCGGGAACTCCCGCTGCCCAGCTTTAACGATGACCTCGCCCGCACGGATGGTGTGCCTCACTCCCAGCGACTCCAGTTGCGCAAGCTGCTGGTCGTCCAGTTGTGGAAACGCGATGCTTTCGGTGTCGCGGTAAAAAAGTTCGTCTTTTTCTTCAGCAGTCATGGGGGCAATCCTTCCGTGATCGGTGTTTCTGGCGAGTGCCATTCATAGCGCCAGTTTTGCTGTTTGCCAAAGTACTCATGCGCTTTAGCTCGTTCTGGATACTGCCAGCTTGAGGAGTTTTCCAGAACGAGCTAAAGCTCATCAGTACTTTGATCTTGAACCCAGCCCAACCATCGAAAATCCTCATAGCCATGTCCGGTGGCGTGGACAGCAGCGTGGCCGCCGCCGTGCTCGTTCGCGCTGGGCATGACGTGTCCGGCGTGTACATGAAGAACTGGATCAACGAGGAGAACATCATCGGCGACTGCCCGTGGGAGCAGGACATCACCGATGCCGAAGCCGTCGCCAAACAGCTCGGCATCCCGTTTCGTGTGGTCAATCTCATGACCGAATACCGCGAAAAGGTCGTGAAGTACCTGCTCGAAGGCTACCAGGCCGGCATCACCCCAAATCCCGATGTGATGTGCAACCGCGAGATGAAATTCGGTGTCCTCTGGGACTGGGCGCAGGAGCACGGCTTCGATGCCATCGCCACCGGGCACTATGCACGCAAGGAGGACGGGCATATCTTGCGCGGCGCGGACCCGAACAAGGACCAGACCTACTTTCTCGCCATGATGCAGCAGCATCAGGTGCGCATCGCCCAGTTTCCCATCGGCCATCTGCTCAAGCCGGAATTGCGGGATCTCGCTCGTGAGTTCGGACTCTCGACGGCGGAGAAAAAGGACAGCCAAGGCATCTGCTTCATCGGGCAGGTGAAGATGGAGGATTTCCTGCGTGCCTTCGTGCCAGACCAGCCCGGCCCCATTGTGAATCTGGAAGGGAAGGTGGTCGGCGAGCATCGCGGCCTGCACCTTTACACCCTGGGCCAGCGCAAGGGTCACGGCGTGGCCAGCCCCATTCACAAGCAGGCCTACGTCGTCGTGGCCAAGAGGCCGCAGACCAACGAACTCGTCGTCGCCATTGAGAATGCCGACACGCCGCTGCTCTGGGCACGCAAAGCCACGCTGCATTCCATCTCCAGCACCGACACACCTTTGCAGGATGAGCGCCTGCTGCAGGCCCAGCCCCGCTACCGCTGCCCGGCAGGAAATGCCACCTTCCGCCCGCTGGGCGATGGCCGTGCAGAACTCGAATACTCGGAGCCACAGCGTGCCCTCACGCCAGGACAGATCTGCGCCTTGTATGACGGTGACCGCCTGCTCGGTGGCGCGGTGTTTGAAACCATCCAGTACACATGACCCCTTCCATCCTCATTCTTGGGGGTGGTTGTTTCGGCCTCACAGCAGCAATCGAACTCCGCGCCCGTGGCTGGCAGGTCACGCTGATTGATCAAGGCCCGCTCCCGCATCCCGACGCCGCCTCCACGGACATCAGCAAGGTGGTGCGCATGGACTACGCCACCGACGCGCAGCACACCGCCATGGGCGAGCTCAGCCTCCAGCGCTGGCGCGAGTGGAATGCGAAGTGGGGCGACGAATTGTATCACGAGTCAGGCTTCCTCGTCATGTCCCGAGAGCCCATGCAGCACGGCGGCTTTGAGCATGACAGCCGTTCCTTCCTCACGCAGCACGGCCACAGCCTGCGCCGCACCTCCGCTGAGATGCTGCGCGAACAGCACCCGGCCTGGAACCACAATCTCTACCGCGATGGCTATCTTAATCCCGTCGGCGGCTGGGCCGAAAGTGGGCGGGTCATTGCCCGTCTCGCTGCCGAGGCACGCTCTGCCGGAATCACCCTCATCGAAAACGTGCCGCACCCGCGCCCAATCTTTGAGGGCGCACGCTGCACCGGCATCACTTCCTCAGAGGGGCAAACCTGGCAGGCCGATGCTGTCCTCGTCGCCGCCGGTGCCTGGACGCCCACGCTGCTGCCACATCTCCAAGATGTCATGTGGGCCACCGCGCAGACCGTCTTCCACTTCCAGCCGCAGGACCCGCGCCCCTTTACCCCGCCACAGTTTCCCGTCTGGGGCGCCGATATCGGGAAGACCGGCTGGTATGGCTTTCCCGCCAATGCTGAGGGCCTCGTCAAAGTGGCCAACCACGGCCCAGGCCGCCGAGTGAATGCCGCAGATCCGCGAACTTTGCCGACAGGGGAGGAGGAGCGCTACCGTGCCTTCCTCCGCGAGACCTTTCCCACCCTGGCCGCTGCCCCTCTGCACTCCACCCGCGTCTGCCTGTACTGCGACACCTTTGACGGAGCCTTCTGGATCGACCACGACCCCGGACATCCCGGTCTCATCATCGCCGCCGGGGATTCCGGCCACGCCTTCAAGTTCACCCCCGTTTTGGGTGAAATCATCGCGGACGTCGTTGAGCGAAAGCCGAGCCCATGGGCTCAGCGTTACCGGTGGCGCGAAAAAACTGCCGCCAGTTCTGATGGGGCCCGAGCCTCGGAGTAGGCCACCTTTCTCATGCCGCGCAGGGGTGGGAAGGTTGGCTTATAACAGTGCGTAAATATCTATTTAGCAATAGTTAATAATCATTTATCACTGAATATTTATATAACCCTAGTTGGGCCATCGTGTCTCCAAGCAATCAAAGCGAAGACACAGAGAAACGAATTCAGCGTTTCAAAACGAAACGCCATTACGCAGCGAGAGTAGGGTTAGAACAGCATGGGCTGATCATCGATATCAGCCGCCTTGCTGCGTCTTTTACGCGGTGCAGGCTCTTCAACTTGAGCAACGACAGGGACGTTTTCTGAGGGGGCTTCAGGAGCCGTAGTTGGGATCTCTTCCGGTAGAGTCTCAGGAACAGCGACGGCAACTTCTTCTTTGGGCACTTCAGGAGCAGGGACTGCGATCTCCTCAAGGGGGGCCTCATGGACCATTTCAGGTTCATCCACAGCCACCTCATCAGGGGCCGCAGGTGCCGAGACCTCGGGCTCTTCCACCACGCTTTGAGACTCAACAACAACCTCAGCAGGCATCGTGATATTTTCCACGAACTCTGGCACAATGTTTGCCACATTTTCCTCACTGATAATCAAAGTAGAATCCACTTTAATTACTTCTTCAACAGGGTGAACAGGGGCGGCGCTTTTCTTGACTTTGGGTGCCTTCACAGGCTTTACCGCTAACGGCTCGTCCGTCACTTTTTCTGTCACGGCTGCTTTGCGCAATCTGTGTCTTGCCACCCGCTTCGCAGTCAGAGCTTTGTTCTGAGCCACGGGGCTGTTGTGACGTTTGAAGTTACGAAAGGAAAGTTTCTCATTCGTTTCAATGAGCCAGCCGGTTTTCTCCAGGGCTGCGGCGAAACCTTTGCCCCCCACGATCTTATCGATAAACTCTTTCGTAACGCCAAGATCGTTAGGGTCAATTCGGTTCAGCTCTGCCCAAGACCACAAGCGCACCAGCTTTCCCACGACTGCGTCATCATCCAGGCGCAACTGGGTGGCCAGACTACAAATCTCCGGCTTGTCCGGCGTGCAGATTTCAATTTTGATCCAAGGGCGTCTCATTCCCGCATTTCAAAGGTAAACCGCGCTCAGGTCAAGAAAACGTTATTAACGTTACATTGCTCTTTTGTGAACAACCTTGCCGCGTAAGGATTCACCTATGGAGAGGGCTTCCCAGCCTAGCATTCATTCTTGAGCTTGAGCTGAAGCTCCTGCATCAGCTCTTTCAGCAGGGGTAAATCTGGTTCGAGCTTGTGAGCCATTCTGAGCAACTCTTTGGCAGCGGCTGGATTCCCCAGATTATTTTTGATCTCGGCTCGCATGCAAATCAGATAGGCGTCATCGCCGATCACTGCCATGACCTTTTCCATGGCATCATCCGCCGTCTGATAGTCTGAAGCGGCCAGCAATTTCGGTATGAGCAGCAGTTCAAGGGCATGGGGCGTGCCCGGCATCGGAGGTGGATTTTGCAAGGATTCGAAGTAGAGCTGCTCATACCGGGGATTTGCCATTTTCAACTTCCTGAGCGCCTGACCTCGTATAAAATATACCAGCCTGTTACTTCGCAGGTGCTCGGGGGCCTGATCGCAAACCGTCAGGATATCCTCGTCTACCCCCTTGCTTTTGGCTTTGAGCAGCGAGGTCAGATACTCGGCATCACTTTGCTTAAGATTCCAGTTTTCCAGCCATGTCGAAATGCCTTTCAAGTTTTGCGCGATCAATACAGGAGCCATAGTGCAGCGAAAATCCTCCGTCCGGCAGCCTCCGTTGAAGTAGTTGTAGATGTCCGCGATTTTAAACTGATCGCCGTCTGGCTGCAGAAGCACGTCCCAGTAGGAATACAGTTGGTCCTCAAAGTGAACGCGCAAAGTGACCGCTGGAAAGCCTGCACGGGTGCAGACCCGCAGAAAGTGTGCCGGATAGCCGCAGGCCTGAGCAAGAAAGCCCCCGGCATTGTGAGTCACAGCAGACCTTATCGTACGGTCCAGCTTGCGACGCACTTCTTTGCCATCGATTCCTTCCAGAACGAGGCCCGCGATGGCATCATAGTCATGCATCTGCGAAAGGTCTTCTCCCAGATCCTCACTGATTGTCGTCTTCAAAAAACAAGCGATAGATCAAAACACCCGACAGTACCGCCAAGAAGACCAGCACCCCGGCTCTGAAAAAGATCCCGACAGTTCGGCTGGTAGGCACTCCGGCTTTTTGGTCACTCATTTCGAAAAAATGGAACCTGTGGGCAGGGATGGCAACGGCGGAATCATGCCGCCGTTGCCTGCATTGTCTCGCTTGGCAACGTTCTACTTCGCTCCTCCGCTCATGAAGGCCTGCGCGCGCTTCATGAGTTCATCCGGCGGCACATCTTCGAGATGCTGGCTGAAGCTCCAGCGGTAGCCGAAGGGATCGCGGATCATGGCGGTGCGCTTGCCCCAGAACTGATCTCGTGATGGCGTCAGAGGGGAGCCGCCTGCCGCAAGAGCGCGGGCGAAGGCTTGGTCACAGTCATCGACCTGGATCGTAAACACGCAGGGGGCCATCCCACCCTCCGGGATGGCGAAGGCGTGCCCCGGCGCAAACTCATCGGAGATGTTGATGTGCGTGGTGCCGATCATGAACTCGGCATGCGGCACGACGCCGGGGGCTGGAGAGAGGCGGTAAAGCTCCACGGCACCCAAGGCCCGGGTGTAGAAGTCGAGCGCATCGGCAGCGCTTTTGCAGGTGAGGGAGAAGGAGACGGTGGGTTCGTTGGTTTGGCTCATGGATGGTATTTCGGTGGGTTGTGAAGGCGGATCGCCATCTTTTGCGATCACGCCCCATCCATCGCACCGCCCCCTGACAGCCTTATGTCAGGGGTGTTTTCACCCGTGACGTTTTTTTCGGCTGATGGTGCTCCGCAGTGGCGAGGGCCAGCTCGGTCACCTTCATCCGCAGAACTTCGGGAGAGAGAATCTCGGCATCGGTTCCCATGCTCAGCAGCCAGCGCACCACGTAGTCGAAGCCATCGGCGCGGAAGACAAAGCGGACGCGCACGTGGTTGCCCGTGGTTTCCTCCTCAATGATCGTGGGGCCCCAGAAGCGGCGGACGCTTTCGATGAGCCTGTCCGGGACTTCGATGACGGCGAATTCACTGCGCTCCGGCATCATGCACTTCGCGATGTGCTGATTGAGATTGAAATCCGGGTGTGGTGGGATCGGCTCCGGCAGTGTCTCGCAGCGGACGATGCGATCCACGCGAAAATCCCGCATGTCTTTGCGCAATCGGCACCATGCGATGAGGTGCCAGTGATCGAGGTAAAAGACCAGCCCCAGCGGCTCCACTAGGCGCTCGGTGGGCTCGCCACGTGCGGCACCGAGATAGTTGAGCCGCAGCACACAGCCTTCGGCCATGGCGCGTTGGACGGTGCTCAATGGCACGCTGCCCTTGGTCGGGGGCCGGACTCCAATCACCATGGTCTTGCGCAAACGGTCCACGCGGCCTTGCAAGCCTGCAGGCAGGACTGCCGTCACCTTGCCCATGGCAGAGCGGATCGCATCACGCATCGAGGCATCGGTCATGCGCTCGACCAACAGCCCGCCCGTGACGAACGCAAAGGCTTCATCCGGCGAGAACATCACCGGCGGCAAGCAATAGCCATTCATCAGACTGTACCCCACCCCCGGCTCCCCCACGAGTGGCACGCCTCCCTCACCAAGCGCCGCGAGATCACGGTAAACCGTGCGCTCGGTGATCTCGAAATGGTCGGCCAGCTGTGCAGCCGTAATGACCCGGCGCGATTGCAGCAGCATCACCATGGAGACGAGTCGATCCGTGCGGTTCATGCCTCGCCTCCCATGTTGGGATACTGTTCCGCAAAGGGCAGCCAGGTGTCGAGCTTCAATTTTGGCGCGTTTGAGCGAGTGATGTTCAGCGTCACCTGCAATTCCACCAAAGCGCTGTCCACCTTGCTCTTGCTGATCGCCCCTGAAGGCGACAAGGCCTTGCGCAATTCCGCCGTGGTTCGTGGCTCGCTGCGAATCAGCTCAAAGGCACGTCGAGCCAGCGCACTGCACTCGGACACCGGCCGATGCTGCGCCGGATAGTGGACTTGTCGCAGGTGCTCGATGCACATCAGCATCGCGAGTCCGCCGGGCAACTTGCCGTAGAAGATCACATCGGGGAACTGCGCTGGCAGTTCATTCTTCCATGCCCAGACGGCCTCCACTTTCTCTCCCCATCCCGGTTTCCCTGGCTGTCTGCCGGGCAGGTCCACCACATCCCACAGACTGGGGAGGTCCGAGGTCTTCGAGCCAAAGATGAGGCATGTCTTCACTTTCAAGACGAACTCGAAGGCTTGCTCGAAGGTTTTGATTTTGGCGGGGCGCTTGGGCTTCATGCCAGCGAGTATTCAAACGTCCGCCTCACGCCTCGGTGGTCACAATCTCCCGAAGCATCCGCAGGTTCTCTGCTTCATCAAAGATCGCCCGCACGGGAATCTCAAACCCGGCGATGGCATCGCTGCACAGCATTCCCTCGGTATGCCGCTCTGTCGGAGGATAGACCTCCCCCGCCAGACGGTAGAGTTCTACGCTATCGGTCACTGGGTCAATGATCCAGTACTCCGCCACGCCATGCAGCGCATAGTCTTGAAACTTGATGCCGCGATCCCGCCCTTCCGTGGACGGGGAAAGCACTTCCACGATGAGATCAGGAATGGGAAACCTCAGTGTGGGCTGACATAGGCGTCCATGATTCTGAACAGACGCTTCGTAGCGAGTAGATGCCGGTTCAGGGCTGGGGAATGCATGATCACCTCGCCCTGGATGAACTCCCATTTGTGTTCGGGAGTGATGTCCGCATAAAATTTCTCCCTCAGCTTTTGCTCGCGAACCAGAGTCTTACGTCCCTCCTCCAGCAGTTCAGGCAGGGCAGGGCTGTCCAGCAGGGATTGAAGGATCGAGGATTGCATGTCAGGAGGATGAATCAGTTCACTATAACGTAAAGTTGCTTCGAAAACATTGCCTTTTTCTACCATCCTTTACCCACGAAACAACGCCCCAAGCTTCTTCCCCAAAATCAGCCCGGCCCCGAGAATCGTCACAGCGAGGAAGATCATAGCCCACACTCCGAGCGCGGAAGCGAGATTGGGGCCGCTGCCGAGGGCGAGCACGAGGGAGTAGATCGCCTTGGTGATGGGGAAGTAGGCGGCCTGTTGGGCGAGGATCATGGAATCGCTCACCTCCAGCATGGCAAAGGAGAAGGCGAGCAGCGCACCCGCGACGAGATTGGGCGCGACGAGCGGCAGGGTGATGCGCCACAACGCTTTCTCCGGGCGGGCACCGAGATTCTGCGCGGCCTCTTCCAGCGTGGGGCTCACTTGCTGGAAGCCAGCGGCGGCTGACCGTACGACAAAAGGCAGCCGGCGCACCGCATACGCGATGACCAGCAGCAGTAGCGGATCTTCGCCCAGCATCAGCCAGTGGAAGGGCTGGCCCTCCCGCGTCATGGCCAGATAGCCAAAGGCCATCACAATGCCGGGCACGGCCAGCGGCAGCATCGCCATGGCATCAAGAAGCTGGCGTCCCCAGATGCGGGTGCGCACGGAAACATAGGCCACGCCGACGCCGAGGACGAGCGCCACGAACATCGCCAGCGTGGAGTATTTCAAGCTGTTGGCGATGGATGACAGCGTGAGTTCATGCCCCAGCGCATCGCGATAATGATCCAGAGTCAATGAGTGTGGAATGACGGTGCCATACCAGTCTTTGGAAAACGACAGCAGCACCACACCGAGATGCGGCAGCACGGCCAGAAAGGTGACACCGACAAAGAACGCGGTGCAGATCCAGCCAAGGCCCGCAGGCAGCGTGATCGTTTCGCGGCCTGTCGTCGCACGACCACCACCACCTGAACTGGACTTGCCAAAGAGCAGTCGGCTCGTGAGATAAAAAAGCGTGCTGAAGACCAGCATCACCGCCACCAGGGCATAGGGGAAGGGGTTCCCGCTCAAGTCATTGATGCTGCGGAAAATCTGCACCGCCGTGACGCGGTCATAGTCAAACAGCAGGGGCACGCCCATCTCGGTGAAGGCCCACACAAACACGATGGTGCCGCCTGCAAACACGCCGGGCATGATGAGCGGCAGCGTGATGCGCCAAAACCGGCTCCAGGCATTGCAGCCCATGTTCGCCGCGGCTTCTTCCAGTGCCGGGTCGAGGTTCGAAAGCGCCGCCGCTGCATTGAGGTAAATGATGGGATACAGGTGCAGCACCTCCATGACGATGATGCCCAGCATGCGATGCTGCCCGAGCCAGTCCGTCGGATGCATCGCGTCCATCATTCCGAGATTAATGAGCAGGCTGTTCAGCGCGCCCGCCTGCCCGAGCATTGCCTTGATGCCGATGGCTCCCACAAAGGGCGGCAGGATCATGGGGATGAGCACCAGCGAGTTCATCAGCGCCCGCCCCGGAAAGGCAAAGCGCACGTAGCACACCGCCAGCGGCAGGGCGATGCACAGCGCCCCCAGCGTCGTCCACACCGCAATGATGAACGAATTCCACAGCCCCTCGCGATACAGCTCATTGAGGAAGACCTCAGACACATACTCCACCGTGAACTGATGGTCCGGCCCCCGAAACGCCGACTCCAGCGCCGCCCAGATCGGGTAGGCAAAGAAGCACGCGAAGAACGCGGTCATCCCCAGAAAGATCAGCAGTGAGAGGGTTTTCGACATGGGGTGAAAAGGTTACTCGTCGTTCCGCGCCATCCGGCCGGCCTTGATGAACTGATTGCGAAAAGCATCCCCCAATTCACGGGCCAGGCGTGTTTCCTGGACCTTGTCACGGGCCGCGAGAATCTTGGCGATGTTGCCGGTGGCGGCTTCGTATTTCACGCGAGTGAGATCTTCCATCACCTGGATGGCGCGCTCGGGCATGCCGTGGTCGATGATGGCTTTCCATGAGGCATGCAGTTCCTCATGGGAGTCCACGCAGATCACCCGCACGAGGAAGCGGATGGTGTTGAACAGCGCGGCGGTGCGTTCTGGATGGTAGGTAAAGGCCTGCGCTTTTTCAAAGGGCGCCTCATGGCCGTCGCTCATGTGGGCGATGTTTTCCGGCGTGTACAAATCATGCCGCACAGGCAGTCGGCGCAGGGCGTGGTGCAGCGGGCCGCCGGGTTCGCCCACGCGAAAACTCCATAGCTTCTGCCCGGCATCTTCGACCACGAACTCCATGAAGGCGGTGGCCAGTTCCGGATCGGGCGCACCGCGCAGCATGCCAATGGGATCCACACTGACCGAGGTGCCACCCAGCGGTGCGATAAAGCCCACGCGCGAGGTGCCATCGGCCTTGCGTGCGTCCTCCTCAGCGGAGCGGCCGTAGAAGTCGATGCACATACCTGCAGCGGCATCGCCCTTGGCCACTTCGAGCGGGATCTTGGTGGAGAAGTCTGTGAAGTAGCGTGCGTTGGCGCTGATGCGCAGGATCAGGCGCAGCCCTTCATTCCAACCCTCCGCAACGGCCTGGGCTTCGAGCTGATCTGGCGCGAGTTTCGATTTGGGCAGCGCTTTGAGACGATCATGCGCGAGCTGCATCTGCTGCTGGATGAGCATTTCCAGCGCCTTCGTCACCGAGCCGCTTTTTCCCGGATCACTCAGGGCGATCTGACCGTAGTAGCGCGGATCCGCCAGATTATCCCAAGCCACAGGATCTTCAGGAATGCCGATGCGACGCAGCACATCGCGATTGAAGACAATGCCGCTGGTGGAAAGGCAGGTGCCGCACCAGCGCCCCTGCGGATCGCGGAAAGGCTCGCCACTGAGTTTCTCGGGGATGCCGGTATCGCTGAACCAATCGGGGTGCTTTTTCGCCAATCCGCTGAGACCGTTTTTTTCGCCATCACCCGCCACGAGTGTGCCCGCCCTGGCCTGCTGCTCGAAGTCGTACGCACCGCCTCCGAAGAACAAGTCGATACCCGTGCCGACGTTCGAGGCGAGGTAGGCTTTACGTGCAGCATCATCTGCGGAGGCCTTCGGATTCAGGCAGGCCTGCGCTACGGCAGGTGACCACGTCTCGTGCAGCTTCGACTGCCAGTACTGCTGAAAGGACGCCATGGCCTCGGATTTGATCAGCATGGCAATTTCGGAAGTGCCGCCGGGCACGCGCCAGTCGATGAACAGTGTCTCGCTGGTCTTCTTCTTCCAGTGTGCGGCAAACGCATGCCCAAACTCTTCGCGGATGCGGTCATGATGAGGCGAGATGATGACCAGTCGCCGGTCATAATGTGAGGGGGCGGTGCTCTGCGATGGCTTGAGCAGGAACGGCCCAGCCAGTGTGGCCGCCATCAGCAGGCAGACCGCGAGTTCCTTGCGCCACTGTTTCAGCCATTCGAATACGGCCTGGGTGCGTGGGTGTCGGAGCAGCGCCTTCATCGTCACAAAGCCTGCCCTCCAATCTTCCTCTTCATGGATGCAGGACCTGACAGGGAGGAGCCAGTCGCTCTGACATCTCGCCTTTCGCCTTCCAATTTGTGCCTTAGAAACGCCCTGTTCGAAGACGAGGATCTCTTGAGCAAGAGTGGTGCCCAAGTGACCCGGCACTGTTCCGTAGTACCGGCTTTAGCCGGAATCTGGGAGAGGTGACCGGACCGCCTAAAGGCGGAACTACAATACGTGCCTGGGGTTGCGAGCACGGCCATGGTGCGTGGGTGGGCCAGCAGAGTTGTGGGGCGCTCGTTCATTTGCGCAGAATCATCACATCACCCATCGCTGCCATGGCACGCACTTCCTCCTCGCCGGGCAGACGGATGTCCTGGGGGTTGGTCTCGCAGACTTTCATCTGCGGACCGCCCTGCACCTGGATAAGGTACTGCACCGATGCGCCTAGGTAGGTGGTGTCGATGATGTGGCCGGGGAAGCGATTCGGCGAATCCAGCACGTTGCCAAAGGTCAGCGCCTCGGGCCGGATGCTCAGCAGCACCGGCTGACCGCTGGCAGGCTGCCAGGTGGCGTCGGTGCGACCGCGCAGCACGCCGAAGGGGGTTTCCACATCGTAGAATCCCTCCCGGCTGCTTTGGCGCAGGGCGCGACCTTCCACAAAATTCGTCTCGCCAATGAACTCGGCCACCATGCGTGTCGCGGGATTGAGGTAGATTTCGGGAGCCGCCCCTACTTGGACCAGTTTGCCAGCATCCATGATTGCCATGCGGTCCGCCATGCTCAGGGCTTCATCACGGTCATGCGTGACGTAGATCGCCGTCAGGCCGTGCTGCTTGACGATCTGGCGAATTTCTGTGCGCATTTCCAGGCGCAGCTTGGCATCCAGATTGGAGAGCGGTTCATCCAGCAGCAGGCACTTGGGGCGAATCACCAGCGCACGTGCCAAGGCCACGCGCTGCTGCTGTCCGCCGGAGAGTTGCTGGATCTTGCGGGAGCCGAGGCCTTCCAGTTTCACCTGCTCCAGCGCTTCGGAGACGCGGTGCTCGATCTCTTTGCGCGGGCGCTTCCGTTCTTCGAGACCGAAGGCCACGTTTTGCGCCACATTGAGGTGGGGCCACAGCGCGTAACTTTGAAACATCATGCCCGTGCCGCGTTTGTGCGCAGGCAGGCGGGTCACGTCCTCGTCATCAAAATAGATCTTGCCGCTGTCCGGCGTGTAGAACCCGGCGATGTGGCGAAGCAGGGTGGTCTTGCCGCAGCCGCTGGGGCCG
>NCCR01000079.1:0-2132 GCA_002279765.1 Verrucomicrobia bacterium 12-59-8
GGCATCCAGGTCCGCGCGCAGGTCCGCTGCGCTTTGATAACGTGCGTCCCGCTGCTGCTGCATCGCGCGGCGAATGATCGCATCAAAACGCGGGTCGATGTTCGGATCCCGCTGGCTGGGGAACTCGAAGATACCCCGTGGCACTTCGCCGGTAAGCATCTGGTACAGCATCACTCCCACGGCATAGAGGTCGGCCCGGTGGTCTGGCGGCAGACCGGAGGTGATGACCTCGGGTGCCACAAAATCCGGCGTTCCCATGCTCACGTCAGCCTGCGTCAGCGTGAGTGTCTTTGCGCCCTCGTCCAGCCGCGCCAGCCCGAAGTCCGCCACCTTCACCTGCCCCACAAGGTTCAGCATGATGTTGGCCGGTTTGATGTCCCGGTGAATCACCCCCTGGGAGTGCGCGTAGTGCAGCGCATCGCACACGTGCGCGGTGATCGCGTGCGCATGGGCGGCTGGCAGCACACCGCTGCCGGCCAGTATCTGCGCCACATCCGTGCCTTCGATGAACTCCATCACAATGAACAGCAGCCCGCCGGTCGTCTCTCCAAAATCATGCACCTGCACAATGCCCGGATGATTCAGCCGCGCCATGGTGCGCGCCTCGTTCTGAAAACGTGCGCGGAACCGCGCCACATCATCCGCCGCTTCCGGTGGCAGAATTTTGACCGCCACCCTCCGGTCCAGCGAGATCTGCCGCGCTTCATACACCGCCCCCATGCCGCCTCGGCCGAGCAGCCGCACCACCACATAGCCCGTCAGCGCCTGCTGGAGAACTTCACAGGTCGGCGGCTCCCATTGGAAGGTGCCACCGGTGGAGCGCTGGGTGTCGGTGCTCATGAAAAAACAGGTCGCACAGCACCTCAGCGCGTCACCGCCACATCGGGCCGCGCTTTTTTGAAGGCGGCGAAGCCTGCTTCAGTCACTTGGGAGTTCTTGAGCGTCAGCCTCTTGAGTTCCTTGAGAGCTTTAAGTTTCAGCAGCCCGGCATCGGAGATTTCATGGCCTTCGATGATCTGGATGCTGGTGAGGTTCTTGAGCAGGAGAAGATGATCGATGAAGGCATCGGTCAGTTTCATTCCCTTCGCGCCGAAGCTGAAAGTCGTCAGTCTCGGGACGACGGACAACGCCTCCCACACGCTCGCATCACCGTCGGCACTGGATTGAAAGGTGACCAGTTTTGGGAAATGGGCGAGCGCCTCCACGTCTGCGCGCGTAATCGGTTTAAATCCAAATGAAATGCCGGTGACCTGTGGAAAGGCAACGCTGAGGCTCTTGGCGTGGACTGCAAACGGAGCTTCATTCAGATAATGCGCACCGAGGTTTGTCAGAGGCAGTTTGAGCGCGGTCAGACCACCTGATGTCACCTTCGTGAATGGGATGTTGAGAGTTGTCATCTTGGGCAGCTTAGCCAGATAGGGCAGGATGTTATCCGTCACACTCGTACCGCCTGCCTCCATCGCCACCAGTCCTTTCAAACCCGCCAGATACGGACCGGCCTCATCGGAGAACGAACTGGAAAAAACATGCAAGGCTCGCAGCGCCTGCAGGCGCTGACATTTGGCCAGGAAGACACCGGTTAACTTCATGTTATGCTGCAGGCTCAACATCTCCAAGTCAGGCAGGGTGCCGATGAATTCCAATTCTGCATCGGTGAGTTGCAAGTCAGGCAGTTTAAGGGCTTTCAGACCTCTCAAGCCTGCCAGCACCTGCAATCCCTCCGCAGTCACCGGCTGCCGGGTCTTCAATCCGTCCAGCGTGATCTCCAGCAGTTCAAACCTCCCCTTCGGCAGCCCTGCGGCGGCGTTCAGGGTGTAGAACTCACCTTTGTCTTTAATGCCAATGCTGCCCCCCACGCTGAGCACCCACTCGGCCGCCTTGCGTGGATCGGCCTTCGGGATCTTGGATTCATCGATCGTGGGTTTGACTGCGGTAGGAACAGTCGTCGTCGGTGTGGGGGCAACCGCGACTGTCGCAGCGCTCACGCCGCTGCCCAGTCCATCACGGTACGCCTTCACTTCCTTCGCTTCATCCACTCGATCGGCTTTGGTCAGTGTGACTTCGAGGTCTTGCAGCCGCTTCGTGTAGGCAGGAAGAAAAGCGCCGTGATTGGCGCTGCGCTGCTCCTCGAT
>NCCR01000079.1:2152-4589 GCA_002279765.1 Verrucomicrobia bacterium 12-59-8
ACGCAGTTGCTTCAGCGCCTCAGGCGTCTGCTCATCGTCATCGGGGATCGGGATTTTGTCCGTGAGGCGCTTCTTCTCCTCTTCGAGCGCGATGATGAGATCAAGCTTCCCCTCCGTTTTCGCCGTCGCCATCGCACGGTCCAGCCCGCCGCTGTAGCCAGAGTTGAGCTGGGCGATGGACGCATCATACGGAGCGCTGACACGCTCCGCGAGCATCTTGTCATAGACCTGCTTGAGCAGCGTGAGCTCCGGCGGCGGGGCGGCCCCGGTCGCGGAGACGAACAGACCAATGAGAGCCAGTAGAGAACGTGTTTTCATACTTGAGATACTAAAATAAAGAAGCAGCACACTCTTGCAAAAGTGGAGTCATTATTAAGAAGCCTGGCGGTCTTTGTCTAGCTATAAACTCCTGATTCGCCAGGACCCGGAAAGCCAGCGACTCTTAATCCGTTCTCCGCCCCCACTCCGCGTGTACTACTGCATGGCAGATCTGTGTCTAGCGTATGGAATTGTCATCTGGAATGCAAAGAAGCTGCGCAGCATTTATACCCCCCTCCGACATTAAGCAAAACGGCGTCGCGATGACTGCACGTCCTTTCATCCATCATAGTTCATCTTCAGTAAACCACCTGAAACTCCCCGCTCTGCATGAGCGCATGGCAAAGCTGCGCCCAGCCCGCTGGCGTATCTCCCGCGCTCCGCAGAAACCCCTTCATCATCTCCTGCTCCGCCGCCGTCGGAGAACGGCAGCAGGCCATCTTCCATGCGCTCACGATCTTCTCCTCCGGAGTCTTTCCGCCGAGGCGCTGGGCCATGCCTTCGGCCTGGCGCATCACCTGCTCGCTGTTCATGAGGAGCAGGGATTGCACGGGGGTGATGCTGGCGGAGCGGGAGCCGATGACGAGGCCGGGGTCGGCGGCGTTGAAGCATTGCATCATGGGCATCTGCGCGCCGCGCACGATGGGGAGGTAGATGCTGCGGTGGGTGGTGTCGTCCTGGAGGTCGTTGAGGAAATGTTTGCGCCCGACTTCGCGGCCCTGCGGGGCGATGGCCTGCGCTTTGTCGGCGACGGGTGAGCCTTCGCGTGGGGTGAGATCGAGGGTGCCGCCGAGGTAGAGGATGGCATCGCGCAGGGGTTCGGCTTCGAGGCGCTTGCGGTGGGCGCGCCAGAGGAGGAGGTTGGAAGGGTCCTGGGCCTGGGCGAGGTCTGAGCGGGTGCTGGAGCTGAGCTGATAGGTGCGGGTGAGCACGAGCTCGCGGATGAGGGTTTTGATGGACCAGCCTTGGTGCACGAAGCGGGCGGCGAGATCGTCGAGGAGTTCGGGGTGAGTGGGCTTGCTGCCCATGCGGCCGAAGTCATCGGGTGATTCGACGAGGCCACGGCCGAAGAGGTGCAGCCACACGCGGTTGACGATGACGCGCGCGGTGAGCGGATTGTGTGGACTGGCGATCCAGTCGGCGAGCTGTTTGCGGCCGCTTTCCTTGGGGCCGATGGAAGCGAGCTTGACGGGGATGGCGGAGAGAGCGCCGCGCTGCACGGGGGCGAGTGGTTTTTTGATTTCGCCTTTGTCGAAGATGGGGCAGTCGATGGGTGCCTCTGCATCGCGCACGGACATGCCGACGGGTGGTGGCGCGGGCATGCTCTTTTGTTTTTCCGCGAGCTTCTTCTGCCATGCGCCCACGTCTTTTTCCAGCACGGCGAGGGTGGTCATTTTTTCTGCCATGGCCGGGGGCATGATGGCGGGTGGCTTGGCGGCGGGATTGATGCCCGCCTTCACGAGTTCTTCGCGCATGGTGTTGCGCTTCCTGGCGACTTCGGCGTAGTCCTTCTGCATGTCGGCGATGTCTTTTTCGTGCTGCTTGACGGCCTGCATGCGCTGGATGCCATCGCGACCGAGTGGCATGGCATCGGCTTCCTTTTTGATGTTGTTGGTTTCGACGCCGGAGAGATTTTGCGTGCTGCGGAAGATGCCTGCCAGTGCGTGGTAGTCGCTGGTAGGGATGGGGTCGAACTTGTGGTCGTGGCAGCGTGCGCAGTTGGCGCTGAGGGCGAGGAAGGCGTGGCAGGTGGCGTCGATCTGATCGTCGGCGACGTTCATGTCGTAGAGCATCATGTCGGATTCGCCGAGGGACTTGACGCCGATGTTGAGAAAGCCGGTGGCGAGGAGCTGGTCATCGTGCCGCGCGGGATCATTTGCAGGCGGCAGGAGATCGCCGGCGATTTGTTCACGGATGAATTCGTCAAACGGAGTGTCGCGATTGAAGGCGCGCACGACGTAGTTGCGATAACGCCAGGCGAGGACGTATGCCATGTTGCGGGTGTTGCCGCTGGTCTCGGCGTAGCGCGCGACATCGAGCCAGTGGCGGCCCCAGCGTGCGCCGAATTCGGGGGATGCGAGCAGTTTGTCCACCACGGCGGGGAGCTGCGAGATGTCGA
>NCCR01000079.1:4595-31366 GCA_002279765.1 Verrucomicrobia bacterium 12-59-8
TACGGTGGCAGGCCGATGAGGTCGAAGTACACGCGGCGTAGCAGGGTCAGCGGTGCGGCAGCAGCATTGGGTGGGAGGTTGGCCTGCTCAAGGCTTGCAAGGATGAAATGATCGACGCGTGAAGAAGGCCAGGCTGGCTGCTGAACGGCAGGGAGCGGCTGAAGGGAAAAAGGCTTCAGGGACCACAGAGGCGGCGGCGCAGGCGGAGTGCCTGCCCAGAGTAAAGCGGGCAGGCAGAGCAGGGCTGTGAGGCGCGGGATCACGGTCTCAATACGCTCGCACCGCGCCGTTCTTGAATTGGGCGATGAAAAACAGCGAGCCATTGGCAGCGCCTCCACCTTCCATCAAGCAAGCCCTCCCAGCGCAAGTTCAGCCGAAGACGCCGCCTTGCCTCCGGCTGCTTTTCCTTTATTCTAATCCCTATGACGATCACACTTCCAGATGACCCCGCGCTTGCCGCGATGGGCGAGAGCGAAATTTTGCTCGACCTTGCCTGCGGCGCTTATGCGGCAGGTCATGTCTCACGCGGCGTGGCTGCCCGCATGGCCGGTCTGGACCGTCATGCATTCGACCAGACTCTCTGCGCGCGACGCATTCCTTCTTATGACGAGGAACGCTGGGCGGAGGATTTGGAAACCCTTCGGAGCTGCTGCGGCTTTTGTATGGAAGGATCATGGCTCCCACCATGGTAGTGGTGGAGTTTCAGCGGCTGGCGGCGGAGGATGCACGGTTTCAGGGCCTTACTTTTCCCGACTTCATCGAAAAGGCGTCGCCACTCCGCCTGCTTCCCGCGCTGACGACATCCTCTCGGTTGGATGCCGGAGAGGTCGCCGCCCTCTCGCTGGCCGTCGAAAGACAGGCGGATGCGGTGCTCATGGATGAGCAGGCGGGCCGAGCCGCTGCTGCTTCCCTTGGTCTGCGAACGATAGGCCTGCTGGGCATTCTTCGAGACGCCAAAGAACAGTCACTTATTCCGGCTGTTGCTCCGTTCCTGGACCGCCTGGAGAAGGAGGCCGACTTCTGGATCAGCGCGTCTCTGCGCAACCTCGTCTTGAAAGCGGTTGGTGAAATTTCCTGATCTTTTTTCTCTCCCACGGCCACTGATCCATCATTGCCAAAGGTTGGCCTTCTCAAAATGAAAGTGATGATGCATGGCAGTACGGTTGAAAATGCGGCGCGTGTCGTGTGGCGGAGCTCCCAGAGCCGGTTAAAAACCAGCGCTCCCAGTACGGACTCCCGGCGCGCGCAGTTCTTGGCCCTGGCGCATTGGGAGGCAATCAAGCCGTGGAATACACCTTCTCAAAAGCTGCGCGGCAGTATAACTCGAACAGCCGATGTATTCAGGCACGCGCTGGCGGCCTTGGGAGTGTGAGTGCCTGCGCGTTGTTTCACTTCCTTCTTCAGTTCTCCCCTCTCCTCGAAAAAACATCTTGCATGATGGCCGTCCATCCCACACACTTCACGCCGTTCCAAGTTCTCTCAACTTGGTGAACACTTGGTGTTGTTCCCGGCAGGATTGCCGAAGTTTCTCCAGCCGCCCCTGGCGCTGATGAAACGCGACTCCGCACTCGCTGCGTGGCCGTCATTCCTGCAGAGACTCACCGCGGCAATGCCGCTACTCCCCCTACATTTCCCCAAACCACACCGCACGGATGGCCGCCGTCATTGTCATGGCCGCACCCGTTCGCTGCATTCACACAGACATTCGTTCTCATCATGGCAGGCCACAATAAATGGTCCAAAATCAAGCGTGGCAAAGCGATCACGGACGCCAAGCGCGGCAATGCGTTCAGCAAGCTCGCGAAGGAGATCACCCTCGCTGCAAAGCACGGCGGCGGCAGTACTGACATGAACGCCCGGCTACGCAGCGCCGTCCTGGCGGCACGCGCGGCCAACATGCCGAATGACAACATCGACCGCGCCATCAAGAAGGGCACGGGGGAACTCGGCGGCGCGCAGATCGAAGAAATTTTGTATGAGGCGTATGCGCCCGGTGGCGTGGCTATGATGATCGAAATCGTCACCGACAACCGCAACCGCAGCGCCAACGACATCCGCGTCCTCCTCGGCAAAAACCAGGGCACCTTTGCCGACTCCGGCAGCGTCGCCTACATGTTCGCACGCCGTGGCGAGATCCGTCTCGACAAAGCCACCGCCACCGAAGACCAGATCATGGAAGTCGCCCTCGATGCAGGTGCCGAAGACATCGAGGAAGACGGTGACGACTGGATCGTTTACACCGCCACCGATCAGCTCTTCCAGGTCAACGGAGTCCTGCGAGAAAAAGGCCTCACCACCAGCTCGCAAAAGCTCATCTACCAGCCGCAAACCACCGTCACGATCAGTGATGTGGACACCGCGAAATCCCTGATCCGCCTCTACGACATCCTCGACGGCTACGACGATGCACATCACGTCCACGCCAATTTTGAAATCGACGACGCCATTGCCGAGCAGCTCGATTAATCCCCTCCCCTTTCCTGTTTATGTCTGACGAAACCACCGCCGAGCTCGAAGCTCCCAAAACCAAGCGCAAAGCCCCGGCCAAAAAAGCAGCGGTCAAAAAAGTCGCCGCAAAAAAAGCGCCCAAAGCGAAAGCTGAACCTGTGGTGGAACCGATAGTGGAAGTAGTGAAGGAGGAGGCTCCTCCTGCCAAGACCAAGCCCAAAGTCGCCCGCAAAACCGCGAAGAAAAAAGCAGATGCCGTTGAAGCTCCAGAGCTAAACTTGATGGAGGTCATAGCACCGGCCCCGGTGGAACCCGTGGCTGAAGCACCCGCACCCGTCATTGAACCACCTGCCCCTGTGGCAGAAACACCGGCACCGGTAGCGAATGCACCAGCTCCCGCAGCGCAGGGCGAACCCGCTGCTGCTGCCGAGGGCGCAGAGAATGCAGAAGGTGACGACGAAGCAGACGGCAACGATGCCGGCGGCTCCGGCACCGAGCCCAATGGCCTGCCGCGCTACACCGTCATCGGTGAAAACGGCCAGCCACGCCCCATGACGGCGAAGGAACGCCGCAAAGCCAAGTTCGAACGCTGGAAGCAGCGCCGTGCCGAGCGTGATGCACAGCGCCGCTCCGGCCGTGAACCCGGCGCCCCCTACACGCCGAACGGCGGTGGCAATCGCGAACGCGACAACGGCGCACCGCAGCAGGCCCAGAGCGGCCACGGCCACCATTACGAGCCCGAGCCTGAAAAACCTCTGGGCCCGCCTGAACCGGCCAACGGCATTCTCGAAATGTCCCCCAAGGGCTACGGTTTCCTGCGCCGCCGGGAGATGTCCTTTGCCCAGCATCCGCTGGACGCGTTCATCGCCCCCGAGTTCATTCGCAAATACGGCCTGCGTGAAGGCATGCAGGTTGTCGGCGTCCAATGCAAAGGCGCACGCGGCCCGCAGATCACCGAAGTCACTGAGGTCAATGGCCGCAATCCGCTGGCCATGCGTGATCTGCCGCTCTTCGAAGAACTCAAGGCGGTGAATCCGAACAAGCGCTACCAGCTTGAAACCACCAAGGACCGCCTA
Organism: Verrucomicrobia bacterium 12-59-8; assembly: GCA_002279765.1. The sequence goes on from NCCR01000079.1 coordinate 8,120, forward strand.
ACCACGCGTGTCATCGATATGATGACGCCGGTGGGCCGCGGCCAGCGCGGCTTGATCGTCGCCGCACCCCGTGCCGGCAAGACCACCATCCTCCAGCACATCGCCGAAGCCGTGGTGGAGAACCATCCCGGCACGCATCTGATGATTCTGCTCGTCGATGAGCGCCCGGAAGAAGTCACTGAATTCAAACGCATCCTGCCGCGCGCGGAAATCTACGCCAGCAACAACGACCAGGATGTGAAGAACCACACGCGCATCTCCACCTTCGCCATTGAGCGCGCCAAGCGCCTCGTCGAATGCGGTGAGCATGTGTTCATGCTGATGGACTCCATCACGCGCATGGCCCGCGCCTTCAACAACACCGTCAAAAGCGGCGCCACCATGAGCGGCGGCGTCGGCGTCGGCGCGTTGGAGATTCCGCGTCGTCTGTTTGCGGCCGCGCGCAACACGCGCACCGCAGGCTCGCTCACCATCCTCGGCACTGCGCTGGTGGAGACAGGCAGCCGCATGGATGACCTCATCTTCCAGGAGTTTAAAGGCACCGGCAACATGGAGCTCGTGCTTGATCGCAAGATCGCCGAGCAGTTCATCTTCCCGGCTGTGAACATCTTCAAATCCGGCACCCGCCGTGAAGAACTGCTGCTGCAGACCTTCCAGCTCGACAAGATCCACATGCTGCGCCGCGGTCTCGCCGGGCACAAGCCCGTCGAAGCCATTCAGCGCGTGATCTCCCTACTGGAACGCTACCCCAGCAATGCGCAGATGCTCGTCGATCTGCCGAGCAAGACGTAGCTCGAGGTGTGAGATCCGTGAAAGAGGGGTGCAGTTGAGGGATTATTCTCTTAGCCAAGTCCAATCCCCCTTCATGGCTCAAACATCCTCTTATTCACGATTTGCCGGGCTCACGCTCTGGCTACTGACGGCGTGCGCTTCTGCCGCCGAGCATCCCGGTGCCGTCATTTACCAAAAGCTGTGCCAGGAATGCCATGGGGCCAAAGGCCAGGGCGTGAAGGACAAGTATGACGATCCTCTGATGGGTGAACTCACGCTGGAGGCGCTGGCGCGCAAGATCGAGCGCACGATGCCCGAGGACAAAGAGGACGCGTGTGTGGGTGAAGATGCCAAACAGGTGGCCGCGTACATGTATGAAGCCTTTTATTCATCCGCAGCGCAGGCGCGCAGCCAGCCGCCGGATCAAGACCTGAGCCGCCTGACCATCGCGCAGTATCGCACGTCGGTGATGGACCTCATCGGACGCTTCCGCATGGGCCCAGGCTTTGACCGGCCCGTTAACGCCGAAGCCGGTCTGAAGGCTACCTATCGCGGTGTCGAGCTCCCGAAGCCCGGTGAGAAGGCCGTGGACACCACGTCCAAGACTGGGATCAAGGCCAAACGCCCGAACTACAAGCTGGAGCGTGTCGATGCGCAGGTGGCGTTTCACTTTGGCGCGGACAGTCCAGAGAAGGAGAAAATGGAGGCGGAGCAGTTTCAGGATCAATGGGAAGGCAGTGTGGTGGCAGAGGAAACGGGCGTGTATGAATTCATCCTCAAGACTGAAAATGGTGCCCGTCTGTGGATCAACGACACCAGTGAAAGCGCTGTCCTGATTGATGCCTGGGTGAGCGCCGGCCCCACCGTGCGCGAGGAAAAGAAGAGCCTGTTTCTGGTGGGTGGCCGCGCCTACCGGCTGCGCTTGGATCATTTTAAGTTCAAGGAACAGTCCGCCTCCATCGAACTGTGGTGGAAGCCGCCGCACGGAGTGGCGGAGATCATCCCCCAGCATGCACTGCGCACCGACCGGCCGCGTGAGCTCATGATCGTAAGCACCAACTTCCCCGCCGACGACCGCAGCGTGGGCTATGAACGCGGCACCTCCATTTCCAAAGGCTGGGATTTGGCCACGACGGACGCAGCCATCAGCACCGCCGAGCATGTGGAGGAGAAACTGAACGAACTCGCCGGCACCAAGGATGGCGCGCCGGACCGTGTTGAGAAGCTCAAAAAGTTCGCCTTCACCTTCGTCGAGGCCGCCTTCTGCCGGCCGCTGACCGAGGAGCAGAAGCAACTCTATGTAGAAGCGCTGTTCAAGTCCGCCAAGAGCCCGGAGCAGGCCGTGAAGCGCGTGGTGCTCTTCACGCTCAAGTCGCCGCAGTTTCTCTATCCTGAACTGCGTGAAAGCGAAAAGACAGACGACTTCGCCTTTGCCTCGCGTCTGGCACTGACTCTGTGGGACTCCATTCCAGACAAGAAACTCATGCAGGCTGCCGCGTCAGGCAAACTGCGCAAACCCGAGCAAATCCGCGCCGAAGCGCAGCGTATGCTGGCGGACACCCGCACCAAGACCAAGCTGCACGGCTTTTTCCATCACTGGCTAGAACTCGAACGCGCCGAGGGCAACGCCAAGGACATGAAGGTTTTCCCCGGTTTTGATGACAGCGTGCTGGCCGATCTGCGCGAATCGCTGTTCGAATTCCTCGACCAAGTGGTGTGGAGCCCGCAGTCCGACTATCGCCAGCTCCTGCAGGCCGACTATCTGCTGCTCAATGACCGCCTTGGCAAATTTTACGGTAAGCCCGTGCAGGGCAGTGAGTTCCAGCAGGTGTCGTTTGACTCGAAGCAGCGTGCCGGTGTGGTCACCCACCCCTATCTGCTTGCCTCGCTGGCTTCCAGCCGCTCCACCTCGCCGATCCATCGCGGCGTCTTCCTCACGCGCAACATCGTCGGCCTCTCGCTGCGACCGCCCCCCATGGCGGTGACGTTTGATGAGAGCCACTTCAATCCCAAGCTGACTATGCGCGAGAAGATCACCGAACTCACGCGCAACAAGGCCTGCATGTCCTGCCACTCTACGATCAACCCGCTCGGCTTCAGCCTGGAAAACTTCGACGCCATCGGCCGCTGGCGCACCAAGGACAACAACAAGCCGGTGAATCCCGACGGTGAATTCGCCGATGACGAAGGCCGCGTGGTGCATCTGACCGGACCGCGCGACATCGTGAACTACGTCGCCAGCAGCCCCTACGGCCACCGCGCCTTCATCCGCCAGCTCTTCAATCACTTCGTCAAGCAGCAGCCGCTCGCCTACGGCCCGCAAACTCTGGAAGATCTCCAGCGCAGCTTTGCGGCATCGAGCTGTAATGTGCAGAAACTGCTGCTGGAGATCGCGATGGTGGCGGTGATGAATGGGAAAGACATGGGACAGCCCTCGCAGTAGTTTCAATCAATCCTTCTCGTCCACGCTGGGTGATGAGGAACGCAAGAATTGAAACCTGACTATGGGCTTCGAGAAAGCGCTAGCAGTGCTCAGCGAAACAGCGGCAGCAACGCGCCCACGATGAGGATGAGCAACAGTACGAGGGCCACCCACCACCAGAGGTTGGCGGTCAGAGGCTGTTTGGAACTCTGGCCGCCGAACTCGCGGGCCACGAAGTCGTCGTAGTCGAACTCGTCATCCGGCAGGTCCAGTCCATCCGCGTGAGTGTCGCCGCTCCAGCCGGATCTGGCACAGGCACCGCAGTCATCGCAGGCGGCGGCTCCACGCGGCACCCATTCACCACACACCGGGCACTGCCCCGGAGGCTTGAACCGGCCGCTCATGGCACCGAGCTGGCAGAAGGTTGGCGTGCAAGCGGCTCAGCGCTGGCGGCAAAATGGGTGGGTGCAGTATTCAGGCACCTAAACGCTACGGTCTCCGTCATGTCCTCCAGATTGAGCAACGGTATCCACCCTGCCTGACGTACGGGGTTCGCCACCGGTCCACGCCGCAGCGGGGTGAGCATGATCAGCACCACCGCGAGGGTCACGCTAGCTGCGAGCATCTGGCTCGTGGTTCTGGCATGCTGCCTAGTCATTAATAACGCCAATTATTTAACTTATCCGAAATAATGTCAACCCACGAGTTTGCCCGCCCTTTTTGCTTGTTTTCACTCATTTATCAGCCAGCGATGCGCGGTGATTTTGATCCTTACCGCAGGCTTTGGCGATGGGCATAACACCGCCGCACGCTCTGTGGCGGAGGCTCTTACCCGCCTGTGTCCCAATGAAAAAATCCAAACCAGTGATCTCGTCAGTGAAACCCTGCCGCTGATCTCCGACGTTTGCAAAAGCCTGTATCAGTTCGCCATCACCCACTGGCCGGCCGGCTGGCGCATGGTCTATGACCTGATGGGCCGGCCTTCCGTCACCGGTCCGGATGCCGTCTGGCAGAACGCCATGGTGAAAGCCCTCAAGCAGCGGATCGAAACGCAGCAGCCACGCCTGATCATCAGCACCTATCCTTTGTATGCCATCCTGCTGGAGACCCTGGCCAGACGGCAGGCCGTGCCGCCGCTATGTACCGTCATCACCGACTCCATCAGCGTGAACCGCGTCTGGGTCATGTCCGGCAGCACTCTGTTCTGCGTGGCCGATGACGAGACCAAAAAAGTCGTGCTCGGCTTCGGGGTGCCGGAGGCGAAGGTCCGCGTCACCGGCTTTCCGGTGGATCTCGCGTTCACGGAACCGCTGCCCGAACAGCCCCCGCATCCGGGCGCCCGCATCCTCTACCTGCCCTCCACCACTGCGCGACGCGTCGCCGCCACGCTGGAGGCGCTGAAACCGCTCTTCCGCAGTGGTGCCAAACTCACCCTGCCCGTTGGCAAACACGACAAGCGCCTCTATCACGTCATGCGGCGCTTCACAGACTCTATGCCGCCGGGCACGATGGAAATCATCGGCTGGACCAAGCGCATCCCTGAATTTCTGCGCACGCATGATGTCGTCATCTGCAAGGCTGGCGGCGCCATCCTGCATGAGGTGCTGGCTGCAAAGATCCCTGCGGTCATCGACTACGTGGTGCCCGGCCAGGAAGAGGGCAATGCCGAGATGCTCACCAAACATGATGGCGGCATCGTCACGAAGAGCGCCCAGGAAACGGCCGCCGCCGTCGAAAGCATCCTCACCAACAACAGCGCCGTTGGCCGCCGCATGCGGGCGAACATGGCCAAAATCAGCATGCCGGATGCTGCCGTGCGCACCGCCAAGGCCGCGCTGGCCGTCGCGACGACCTGAGATAAGCTCATGGAACCGACACCGCCCGTGCCCGTTGTCTGCGCCATCATCGTGCGCGATGAGCGCATCCTGCTCGCGCAACGGCCACCTGACAAAAAGCTCGGCGGTCTGTGGGAGTTTCCCGGTGGCAAAGTCGAGGCGGGTGAATCGGCCGAGGCCGCTCTGCATCGTGAATTGCAGGAGGAACTCGGCTGCACGGTACGCATCACCCAAACAATCCAGCCCCTCGTTCACGCCTATGCCTGGGGCAGCATCGAGCTGATCCCGTTTGTCTGCGCACTCACTGCTGAAAGCGCCGAACCGCATCCGCATGAGCACACGGCGTTGGTGTGGGTGGAGCGTACACAGTTGCGCAGTTACGATCTCGCCCCGGCTGATGTGCCGCTACTCACGAGCTTGGTTTAGACGACGCGTGCTTCGGTTTCCCCCACGCACCGCGCTGCGCGGTCCTGGCCTCGCGTTCCAGCACACGCAGATGATCTTCAAAGTCGAACTCGCGGCGTCCATCGGGCATCCAAGTGCCTTTGGTGTGAATCCGGCAGAGTCCGGCCTTCACCAGTTTCTCAGAGAGCTCCTCGCCATCATCAAAGAACACTAGCCCATACGCGCGGGCGCTGTCATACACACGCTCCCAGCGGGTTTGAATCGTGTAGTGCCCGCCTACCAAGAGATTCTCCGCGAAGGCCTTTGCTTCCAGGCCCAGGCTCACCGTTTGCGAAATGCTCAGACCGCCAAAATAGGCCGCCTGATCCTTGAGCCGGTTTTTCACCAGCGGGTATTGGCGCTTCTCCGGGCAATCGACGAAGTACAACCTCAACACCTGCTCGCCGCCCTCATACGCAATCTTGAAGCTGTCCCCGTCATTGCCGGCATCCTCGACGAGCCGTGCATTGACCAGCGCCACAAAGCGGCCATCCGGCTCTGGCTTGGGCGGCGTGGGCTTGTCACGATAGTGCTCCCAGACCTGCAGCAGCACGACGGCCACCCACAGCAGCACCCACAAGTTTCGTGAACCGCTCGACCGCCGTTTCATGTCCCGCGTTTGTTGCCAAACAGATCGATGTGCAGCCGTGGGGAGTAGCGCCAGCCGGTGCGCTTGCAGACCTCCACCAGCCAGGCCTGCCGCGCGCGCAGTGCTTCCTTGGTGATGCCCTCTGGCATCAATAAAATCTTCTCCGGCGGCACCGCCACACCGATGGATGCCACCACCGCGCGCACTTCTTCCACATCCGCCTCCGTCGCGACGACAAACTTGAGCTGGAACTCATAGTTCGTACACCACTCCCGAAGCACCTCCGGCTGCAGACGCAGGCGATCATGCTTCTCCACCCATGCCTTGCCTGCCTTTGCTTCATTCGGCGTCGAATGCGCCAGCTTCGGGCTGATGGAGGCCAGATCACAGGCCACGCCATTTGGCGCGATGGTGCCTGCGGTTTCGATGGTGATGTGTTTGCCTGCTTCACGCAGTTGCGCGAGCAGTTCGGGCATGCCCTTGGCCACCATCGGCTCGCCACCGGTGACGACGACAAAGCGCGTCGGTTCACGCTGCACCACGGCAACAATTTCCTCCACGCTCATCTCGGTGCCTTCAGGCTGCCATGAGGCGTAGGGCGTGTCGCACCAAGTGCAGCGCAGATTGCAGCCGGAAGTCCGCACAAACACCGACGGCACACCCACAAGCGATCCCTCGCCCTGCACAGAATAGAAGGTCTCGGAGATCAGCATGGGGCTTTCCACTCCGCCGCATGGCGGGCAAAGGCAGGTGCGGCGCGTTTCAGGGCTTCATCAATGTCCGCCTGCGTATGCGCCAGACTGATGAACCACAGGCCACGTTCGATCGCGCGCACACCTTCTTCGAGCAGGCAGCGGCGCAGGTGAGCCCAGCGGGGCGCATCTTGCCGCAGGGCGTAGTCGCGATAGTTCATGATAGGTTCTACGGGCGCACCGGGCTTGAGCATGGTGGCATGAAAGACGAGGCCGGGGCCTTGCGGCTGCAGCGGTATGTTGTGCTGTGCCGCCAGCTTGCTCAACCCAGCCATCAACTGCTCCCCGAGCGCAATCATACCGGCAGGATGCCCGTCACCGCTTGCGATGATCTCATCAAGACACCACTTCACGGCGGAGAGGCAGAGTGGATTCGCATTCAAGGTGCCCGCATGCACGACTTCCCCGCTCAGGATCTTGGCAAACATCTTTTCTTTGCCCACCAGGGCTGCAAAGGGCACGCCGCCTCCAATAGCCTTGCCGAGGATCGTCAAATCTGGCGTGAACCCGTAGTACGCCTGTGCGCATCCTGCGCCAAATCGGAAGCCAGTAATGGTTTCATCGGCGATCATGACGATGCCGTTTGCATCGCACAATTCGCGGATCGTTTCGAGCATGCCGGACACTGCGGGCATGCAGCCGGTGTTGCACAGCACAGGTTCAAAGATGATCGCGGCGATTTGATCGTGATGTTCCGCAACACGCTGGCGCAGATGCGCAGGATCATTCCAGCGGGCAACGACAAAGGTGCTCAGCACTTCGGGGATCACGCCTTTGCTGGGGTGCAGGCGGGTCGGATCGTCCTCCGTTCCCCATTGGTCCGGCGGCGGTGCGTAGCCGACGAGGCCTTCATCTCCCCAGCCATGGTAATGGCCTTCAAACTTCAAAATCATCGGTCTGCCCGTATGCGCACGAGCTAGGCGCAGCGCGGAGAGCACCACCTCGGTGGCGCTGTTGTTGAAGCGCACGCGTTCCGCACCGGGGATCATCTTTTGCAGCCGCTCGGCCACGTCGATCTCAAGTTCGCTCTGCGCCGCCCAATGTGTACCCTTGTGCGCTTGGATGGCAATGGCATCAGCCATGCCTTCCGGTGCATGACCGTAGAGGATGGCCCCCTGCCCTATCTGGAAGTCGATGTACTCATTGCCATCGACATCGAAAAGCCGCGAGCCTTTGCCATGGTCAAAATAGAGAGGCACGGGCACCTCCATTTTACGAATGCCGCTGTTGACGCCACCAGCGATGCTGTGCTGGGCACGAGCGAAGAGCTCAGTAGATTTCGGGAAGGTGTAGGACATGGCCGTGGGATGGGGTCAGTGCAGCGGCGAACTGTCATAGATCACCACACGTTCCCAGAACGTCTTACACGTATCGACAAAGCGCAGGTGCTTCGGACACTCTTTCTGGTAAAACACGTGATCCTCCATGTTTTTGAAATGCAGCGTCAGCGAGTAGCTGAAGGAGTGATCGGTCACCGGCCGCTTCTCCGTGTCAGCCGGCTTGCCCACAAAGGCATGCACGAGGTAGTCGATTTCAAGCAGGTGCATCAGCTCCGTCTCGAAAGTGGTGAGTTGTTCTGCGGAAAGGTCAGGCTTGAGCCAGAAATAAACGTTGTGAATCATGGTGACGGCATTGGTACGCGCCCAGACCGCCTGTGCAATCGCCAAACGTGGGTTCCATCGCAAGTCTCCACCAGCTAGGCCTCAAAGCGAGGGCCCGGCACTGCTGCCACCTTCAGCGGTTTCACCCGAAACAGGCGCAGGATGACCACGAAGTAGAGGGGCACGAAGAAGAGACCTAGCAAGGTGGTGGTGACTGCCCCGCCGACAATGCCGGTGCCGATGGCGTTCTGGCTGCCGGACCCGGCACCGGTGTTCAGCGCGAGCGGAAGCACGCCAAGGCCGAAGGCGATGGAGGTCATAAGGATGGGACGCAGCCGCTGGCGGACGGCATGCAGCGCCGCTTCGATAAGCGTGGCTCCTTGATCAAAGTGCTCCTTGGCAAATTCCACCACGAGGATCGCGTTCTTAGCCGAGAGACCGATGATGGTGATCAGGCCGATCTGGAAATAGATGTCGTTGGGCATGCCACGCCATTGCGTGGCAGCAACGACGCCGAGAGCGCCGAGGGGCATGTCCATCATCACGGAAAACGGGATGGCCCAGCTCTCGTAAAGCGCGGCGAGGCAGAGAAAGACCATGAGCAGAGCGATGATGTAAAGCGACGCCGACTTGGAGCCGGAGAGCTGCTCCTCATACGACAGTCCGGCCCAGGCAACGCCGATGCCCGGGGGCAGAGACTTCGCCAGCCGCTGGATTTCGTGGATGGCCTCACCGGAACTGTGGCCGGGTGCGGGCTCGCCCAGGATGGAGAGCGCCGGCGCACCATTGAAGCGCTCAAGCTTAGGAGAGCCGAGTTTCCAGGAGGTATTGGAGAAGGCAGAGAACGGAACCATGCCGCCCTGCGCATTGCGCACATACCAGCGGTTCAAGTCCTCGGGCAGCATGCGGAACGGGGCATCTCCCTGCATCATGACGCGCTTCACGCGGTTCTTGTCGATGAAATCATTGATATAGGTGGAGCCGAGAATGGTGCTGAGGGAAGCATTGATGTCGGCCAATGACAGGCCCAGCGCGCTGGCTTTTTCCTGGTCGATGTCGATCTGATAGACCGCAGTGTCCGCGAGGCCGTTGGGGCGCACGGAGGCAAGAAGCGGATTCTTCATCGCCATGCCGAGCAGTTGTCCCTGAGCCTCCATGAGCGCATCGTGACCGAGCCCTGCGAGATCCACGAGGCGCATATCGAAGCCTGTCGCGGTGCCGAGTTCCAGCACAGCGGGCGGCGCGAAAGCGAAGGCTAGCGCCTCCTTGATCTGACCAAACTTGGCTAATGCACGCCCCTGGATGGCCTTCACTTTTTGCGCGGGCAGCTTGCGCTCCTCCCACGGTTTGAGCTTGATGAACATGAGCACTTGGTTCTGTGCGTTGCCGCTGAAGCTGAAGCCGAGCACGCCAAAGCCGCCTTCGACCACGTCCTTCTCCTCCTCGAAGAAATGATTCTCCATTTTCTTCAGCACCTCATCTGCCTGATCCCTCGTGGAGCCGGGCGGGAGCTGGGCCATGGCAAAGAGCACGCCAGTGTCTTCATCCGGCAGAAAGCCGGTGGGGGCATGCATGAAGAGCAGCACGACCGCGATACCGATGGCAATATAAGGGATGAGCGCGAGCACGTAATGCTTCAGAAACAGGCCAACGGCGTGCGTATAATGATCCGCCGTGCGCTCGAAGGCGCGGTTGAACCAGCCAAAGGGGCCGCGTTTGTTGATGCCGTGGTCCTTGGGCACCGGCTTCAGCAGCGTCGCGCAAAGTGCCGGTGTGAGGATGAGCGCCACCAACACAGACAGCGCCACCGAACTGGCAATGGTGAGCGAAAACTGCCGATAAATGACGCCACTGGAGCCGGTAAAGAACGCCATGGGCACAAAGGCCGCACAGAGCACCAGCCCGATACCGACGAGCGCACCGCTGATCTGATCCATGGACTTGCGCGTAGCTTCCTTGGGCGAAAGGCCCTCCTCCTGCATCACACGCTCGACGTTTTCAACGACGACAATGGCGTCGTCCACCAGCAGGCCGATGGCGAGCACCAGACCAAACAGCGTGAGCGTATTGATGGAATAACCTGCCGCCGCCATGACACCAAAAGTACCAAGCAGCACGACGGGAACAGCGATGGTGGGGATCAGGGTGGCACGCCAGCTTTGCAGGAAGATGAACATCACCACGAAGACGAGAACAACCGCTTCGATGAGAGTCTTCACCACCTCCTCCACGGAGATGCGCACAAACTGTGTGGTGTCATACGGAAAAATCGCCTCGACGCCGGGCGGGAAGAACTGTGAGAGCTCAGCCACCTTCTTCTTCACGATGTCCACGGTTTCGAGCGCATTCGCGCCGAGAGCAGGCCGAATGGCCATACCGCTGGCGGGCATGCGGTTGTAACGCGCCATGACGTTATAGGATTCGCTGCCGAGCTCAATGCGCGCGACATCACGCAGAAAGACACGCGAGCCATCCTGGCCGACGCGCAGGAGGATGGAACCAAACTGCTCCGGCGTCTGCAATCGGCTCTGCGCCATGACCGTGGCATTGAGCAACTGGCCCGGCGTGGACGGCAGGCCCCCGAGCGCGCCGGCGGAGACCTGCGCATTCTGCGCACGCACGGCCAGAATGATGTCCGAGGTGGAAAACTGGTACTTGGTGAGCTTGTCAGGATCAAGCCAGATGCGCATGGCGTACTGTGAACCGAAGGCCTGAATCTCACCCACGCCCTGCAGACGGCTGATGGGATCACGCATCACACTGGCATTGTAATCGGCAAGGTCGGTGTTGGACATGCTGCCGTCGGTGGAGATGAGTCCGACGACGATGAGGAAGTTACGCACCGATTTGTTCACCTGTACGCCCTGCTGCTGCACTTCCTGCGGCAGCAGAGGAGTCGCGAGCGCGACCTTGTTCTGCACCTGCACTTGAGCGGTGTCGGGATCGGTACCGCCATCAAAGGTGACGGTGATCGTCGCGGTGCCGTCCGATGTGCTTGAGGATTCAATGTAACGCAGGTGGTCAATGCCGTTGAGCTTCTGCTCAATGACCTGCGTGACCGTGTCTTCCAGCGTCTTGGCCGAAGCACCGGGATAGCTCGCGATGATGGCGATGGTCGGCGGTGCGATGCTCGGATACTGCGCGATGGGCAGGCTCGTGATCGAGAGTGCCCCCGCCAACATGATAAAGATAGCGATGACCCACGCAAAGACAGGCCGGTCGATGAAGAAGCGTGACATCGTGGATTACTTGGGAGCGCTTGGGGGTGAGGGAGGAGCATCCGCGGCGACTTTGACCGGCGCACCTGGACGAATCTTCTGGAGGTTGTTAATGATCAGTTGATCTCCAGGTTTGAGTCCGGCGGTGACCAGCCATTGGTTACCCACAGCACGCGGCGTCTCCAGCACACGCAGTTCGACCATGCTGTCCGCACCGACCACCATCGCCGTCGGTTCGCCCTTCGAATTGCGACTGACCGCTAATTGCGGCACCAGGATGGCATCGGGCGTCGTTCCCTCTTCCAGCCGTGCACGCACAAACATACCGGGCAGCAGATCGCCACGCGGATTCGGGAACACGGCGCGCACGGTGACGGAATTGGTCAGAGGGTTCACCGTGACGTCAGAAACCTCCAGCGTTCCCTCCTCGGGATAGATGTCGCCGTTTTCATGGACCAGTTTGACACGCGGCTTTCCGGAGGAGTCCGCCTTGAGCCTGCCGCTTGCCAGGGCGTTCTTCAGGCGCAGAAGATCACTGCTAGGCTGATTCACATCCACATAGACACGGTCGATCTGCTGCACGGTCGTGAGCAAGGTCGCCTGATCCGTGCGCACGTAGGCACCCTCCGTCACCTGCGAGAGGCCAATGCGCCCGGTGATCGGAGATGTCACCTTGGTGTAGTCGAGATTGATGCGCGCAGTCTTCACCGCCGCTTTGCCGAGCAGTACCTCCGCCTCATTGACTCGCTGGCTGCCCGAAGCCTCGTCATAATCCTGTTTACTGATCGCACGCGAATCGACCAGTGACTTCATGCGGTTCAGCTTCAACTGCGCGGAGTTCAAGCCGGCTTCGGCACGGGCCAGCGTGCCCAGTGCGCTGTCGTAAGACGCCTCATACTGCGCGGGATCAATCTCATACAGCACCTGACCTTCCTTCACATCGCTGCCTTCATTGAAGAGACGTTTCAGCACGATGCCACTGACGCGTGCCCGCACCTCCGCCACGCGGATGGCAGAAATGCGCCCAGGCAGATCCTGAGTCAGTGTCACGGGAGTTGTCGCAATGGTATGCACCCCCACTTCTATGGGTCCGGGCGGCCCCGGTGCCCCCGAGGGAGGCCCCGACGGAGTGCGCCCACAGCCCACAAGCAACAGCGCCAGCACTGCCATGGAGGACTTAAAGAGTGTCTTCATGCTCAAAGAATTCGTTTCATGCGCCCAAACGGACGTGGCAGATCTCATGCCTTTGTCCATACAGGCAACCAACGAATCTGCCAACTTCCCGCTGAAATCAGTCCAGAGCCGAGAGGCTGCCGCCACATTTGAGCGGGCGAATTTGATTATGTGTAGCAAGAGCCCCAAGCAGGAGCCGCACATCCGACCTGTGACCATTCACGCCCGCACCACCACCCGAGCATCCAGCGCCAAGATGCCTTCCGGCGTCGCCAGCAGCGGATTGATGTCCAGTTCCACAATGCGCCGTTCGTGTTGCACCAATCGGGCAAATTTCACCAGCGCATCATCCAGCGCAGCCAGATCCACAGCCGGCTGGCCGCGCACGCCATGCAGCACTTTGGCGATTCTCGTCTGCTCCACCCAGCGACGCGCCAGAGCGTGATTGAGCGGCGGCAAGGCCAGCGCGTGATCCTGCAGCACCTCCACCAGCGTCCCGCCCGCACCGACGAGCAGCACCGGACCAAACTGCGCGTCCATGCTCGCGCCGAGGATCAGTTCAATGCCCTTCTGCGTGATCATGCGCTGCACCGTCACGCCTTCGAAGGCGGCCAGGCCATAGAGGTGCGCCACATTGTCCTGGATCAGCCGCCAGGCCTGCTGCACCGCTGCGGCGTTAAGCAGATTGAGCTGCACGCCGCCGCAGTCGCTCTTGTGGGTGATCGTGGATGAAAGCAGCTTGACCACCACCGGATATCCCAGCGCCTCCGCAGCAACGACGGCTGCGTCCTCATCATAGGCCGCACGTGTCTCCACAATGGGAATGCCCGCCACCTGCAGCAATTGCTTGGCTTCCTGCTCGGTCATCAGGGTTCGCCCGCTCTTGAGCACAGCGTCAATCATTTCACCCACCACAGGCAAGGCTTCGCCATCATCGTTAGCATGGGCACTCTGTGTTTCGCTCAGCCAGATCAGGCGCAGGCGGTGTTCACGCATGCGCACAAAGGCCTGCGCTGCTTCATCGGGGTAATCGTACGTCGGCACCCCGGCCGCATTGAGAATACCGCGCCCCTCCTGCACGCTCTGCGCCCCCATCCAGCTCGCCAGCAGCGGCTTATTGATCTGGCCCGCGATCCGCACGACCTCCTGCGCGACATGGCCCACGAGGCCGGGCGGCTGGCCCTCACCTACGCCGAAGCCGAAGCCGCGCAGCTTGAGAAAAACGCATTGCGTCTGCATCGCCTAAAACATCGATTGGATTGTTGTGGCTCCAGCACTCGGGCAGCAGCGCGTTCAAATCCACCATGGTCTGCGCCGACAGCTCCGCCAGCTCTCCCTGGCCAAGCACGAGTGCATCCGTTGCCAGCGCCCCGGGACCGCCCGCGTTCGTCACAATGGCCAGCCGTCGCCCGGTCGGCAGCGGCTGCTTGGCCAGCACCTCCGCCATGTCGAACAGCTCCTCAATCGTATCCACCCGCAGCACCCCGCTTTGCCGCAGCGCCGCATCCAGTACCGCATCGCTGCCGGTAAGCGCGCCCGTATGCGAAGCCGCCACACGCGAGGCCTCCGCCGTGCGTCCGACCTTGATCACCACGATCTGCTTTTGCGCAGCCACCGCCCTCGCCGCCGCCAGGAAGGCAGCTGCATCCCCCCCCACCGATTCCATGTAGATCACAATGCTCGCCGTATGCGGGTCATCGCCGAAGTGTCTGATCAGATCGCTCCAGCCCACATCTGCCATCGCACCCGTGGAAACAAACGCGCTGAAACCCACATTCTGCTCATGGCTCCAGTCGAGAATGGCCGTGCAGAGCGCCCCGCTCTGGCTGAGAAACGCCACCCGCCCCGGCTGCGCCACACTGCTGGCAAAACTCGCATTCAGACCCGCATGTGGATTCATCAGACCAAGGCAGTTCGGCCCGATCAAGCGCACGCCATGCCGTTGCGCCGCCGCCAACACCTCTGCTTCAAGTTTGGCACCTTCAGCACCTGTTTCCTTGAACCCCGCCGAGATCACCACCACAGCCTTCACACCCGCGCCCCCTGCCTCCTCAACAAGCTGAAGCACCGTGGTTGAAGGCGTCACAATGATCACCAGCTCAGGCACTTCCGGCAGCGCCGCGATACTTGGATACGCCTGCGCTCCGAACACCTCCGGCCGCTTCGCATTCACTGGAAACACTGCGCCTGAGAACCCACGCAGATTGTCCCAAATAGCACGCCCGACACTCCCTTCGCGTTCCGTGGCTCCGACGAGAGCGATGCTGCGTGGCTGAAAGAAGGAAGTGAGGGACATCCTGAAAACTACGAACGGAATGCCCTTCGTCTCAACGCATGTTGTGTTTTGTTGCGATCATCCTGTCTGAAATCGGCAACATCCAGCGTGAAGAATCGTTGTTGCGGCGTGTCCATCGCCCCCTTCCCCCGACTCATTCCCCTTTTCGCTTTGACCTTCAGCACTGCGTGCTGCCTCCGCGCTGCCACCCCTTTAGCACAGGATCATGTCGTGGTCTGGCACAATACTGATCCGGAGTACTATGTCGAAGGTCCGGGGCTCGTTCGAATGGACGATGGCGCACTCATCGCAGCCGTTCCGGTGGTGCCACGAGAACAGTGGAGCGAGGAACGCCGTGCGGAGCACAGTGTTACGCACATCCTGCGCAGTGGCGATGGCGGCAAGACGTGGCAGTTGCTGGCCGATCTGCCGTACTACTCCGCCGCTCCGTGGGTGGACCGTGGCAAGCTATACCTATTTGCGAACAAGGCCGGCCTGGGCAAAAAACGCAATGCCGACCTGCTGCTACTGCGCAGTGATGATGGCGGCAAGACGTGGTCAGCTCCGGTGACACTGTTCAGGGGCTACTACTGGAACTGCCACACCGGCATGGTGCAAAACCAGCAGCACATCTACTGGGCCACGGATGACATGAGCTTCGGCATGCGTCGCGGTCCGCGTCTCGTCGCGGGAAATCTCACCGGCGATCCGATGAACACCAAGGCCTGGCGAATATCCGAGCCCGTGACTTTTCCCGGCGCGCCCGAAGGCACCTACGATCCCAAGTTTGCCAGTCAGCCCGATCAGTTTCTCGAAGCCAACGTGATCGAGGTAAACGGTCGCCTGCGACTGCTCGCCGCCACCAAGATCAAGCGACCCACCGTAGCCGGCCTGTGCACAGTGTTTGATGCGACAGATGATGGCAACAAGCTTGATCTGAAGTTCACTCAGTTCAGCGCCATGCCCGGCGGCCAGCTCAAGTTCTGTGTGATCCGTGACGAACCCTCCCAGCTCTTCTGGGCCACTGCCAATCTGGTGGCGGACAGCCAGGACATCTTCGGCTGGCAGGCAGAAGCCTTGAAACAGGGGCATCTCAAAGCAAGTGCGAATGACCGGCGCTTCTTGATGCTTCAATACAGCCTTGACGGCTTGAACTGGTTCCCTGCTGGCTGCATCGCGCAGGCGGCCAAGATTTCACAATCCTTCATGTATGCTCGCCCGGTGGTCGATGGGGATGACCTCGCCATCATCGCACGTTCAAGTATTAATGCCCCTAACCAGCACGATGCCGACACCGCCACCTTCCACCGCGTGAGCGATTTCAGAAAACTGGCAATGAAGCTCACGCCTGAGAAAGAATAACCAGCTCAGCATTCATCGCCTGCACAGCAGGCGCCACACGCGGCATAACAGTCATCGCAAATGAACTCGTCGCCAAACTTGGTCGCCTCGGGCTTGCCACAGCGTTCGCAGGCAGCTTGCGGTTGCTCATTCTCTGGGGTAGCTAGGTTGGCCGTCTCGTCACTCATGCGTTATCTTCTTCTCGGCATCCTCCTCGCGCAAATCGCCAGCGCTCAAAACACCGATCCTTTTCCCAAACCGCCGAACCAGAAGGGCCTCCAGGTGCAGATGGTGGATGATGCGCTGGCACTCGGCATTCACCACGCGGGGATCAATGTGAACCTTACCGCATTGTTCGATCCCACATCGAAACACGAAACCGGCGAGTTCGTTTTCAATCAGAACTACCTCACATCGCTAGACCGTCAGATCAAACCGCTCTCAGGCCAAGGCGTGCTCGTTTATCTCATCATTATCGCCTATCCATCGAAGAACCCAGCTATTGATGCCGTTGTGCTGCATCCGGGGCATCGCAAAGATTACAAGTTCAGCGTTGGGGCCGTAAACACGACGAGTGGTTTTCTGAACGCCGTCATCAGCATGCTTGCCGAGCGCTGGAGCGGCGCGCACCCAGAGCATGGCCGCGTATGGGGTTGGATCATGGGCAACGAGGTCAATTCCCACTTTCTCTGGAACAACATGGGCCTTGTGCCGCTCGAAACCGCCACCAGCGAGTATGAAAAGGCCTTCCGCATCGCACATACCGCCATTCGTAGGCACTCACAAAACGCCCGCACCTACCTCTCCTCCGATCACCATTGGAGCAGTAGCATGCACAATGTGAACCCACTGGAAGCAACGCCAGGCCGCGAATTTCTCGACACCTTCGCGCGCCTGGTGCGTGAGCGTGGCGACTTCGACTGGAACGTTGCGTGGCATCCCTACCCCGAAGACCTCGGCAATCCACGCGCCTGGGCGGACAAAACCGTCGCGCACGATGACAACACCAACAAGATCACTTTCAAAAACCTCGAAGTGCTGCCAAAGCATCTCGAACGGCCCGAACTGCTTTTCAACGGCAAGCCACGCCGCATCATCCTCAGCGAGCAGGGTTTCCACACACTTCTCACGCCTGAGGGTGAGAAGCTTCAGGCGGCTGCTTATGCGTATGCCTGGGAAAAGATTCAAACCCTGCCAACGGTCGATGCATTCATTTACCACCGTCATGTGGATCATGCTCATGAAGGCGGCCTAAGACTTGGTTTGTGGCGCAATGCACCAAATTCCATCGCAGATCCACACAGCAAAAAGCTCATTTACGAACTCTTCAAAAAAGCCGACACCCCCGCATGGAGTGCCGCTGCCGATCCGCTGCTGCCAGTCACGGGCTTGCAAGAGTGGGACCATTAGGAGCAGAGTGATACGAATGTCGCAGATGAACACACATCTGTGCGGAGCTTAGGCACAGCGCCCACAGGTGGCACACATGCTGCATAACTATGCAGTAATCCCGATGCCTTGTCTGAAAGTTTATTCAACGCCTGTCATTTCAAATTCCTTTTGCGCCTCAAATCGACACTGCCTTCAATCATTCATTCCATAAATGAACTTCTGCATGCAGCTTTGATTCGTATTAGTTTTATGAACGATTCCGCACGTTCGCCATCTGAGATGACAGGCATGAAGACCTGCATGTTCTCAGCACCAGCAGTCAATGAAACCCATTGTTGAAATGCTTTCCCCCCTTGCCGCCGCCGAGCCGGTGGTCTGCGAAGTCGTGCGCGGGCAGGATTTTGGCTGCGTTTGGCACTACCACCCGGATTGTGAGATCACACTGGTGTTGAAAGGCGGCACCGAGCGGCTCGTGGGCAATAACATCTCCCCCATTGCGCCGGGAGACCTTGTCTTTTTAGGCTCCAATGTGCCGCATGATTACCGCAATCACCGTGCCCAAGGTGAACCGCGCCAAGAGGTGGAGGCCATCGTTGTGCAGTTCATGCCTCAGCTACCAGGCCATGAAGACTGGCTGCAACGCTCGTCGATGACCCCCATTCGTCGGCTGTTTCAACGAGCCGACCAGGGACTTGAAGTCACAGGCATCACCCGGCTGACAGCCACGCGCATCGTCCAGGAGATGCTGCACGTGCATGGCATGAAGCGTGTGATTCTATTGCTGCAACTGCTCGATCTGTTGTCAAACTCAGAGGATCTGCGGGAAATCTCATCCGCCGTCCTGCCACAGCCACGACCTGGAACGTCCGACCGCATCAGCATGGCGTGTGAATTCATTGCATCCCATCTGCCGGAACCCATCTATGTAGCCGATCTCGCGGCCATCGTGGGACTCGGCAAAAGCGCCTTCAGCCGCCTGTTCAAGAAAAGCACCGGACGCACTGTGCCGCAGTATGTGAACGAACTGCGCATCGCGCGTGCGTGCCTCCTGCTCGCTGAAACGGACCTGACCGTCAGCCAGATCGCCATGGACTGCGGCTTTGTTTCACCCGCGCATTTCCAGCGGCAGTTCAGAGAGCACCAGCACTGCGTGCCCCTGGCCTATCGCAGCCGTGTAGTTCAGTCTCCATGAAGCACGTAGTGCACAAAGAGCGTCTGCTTTGCGCGATTCGGGGTCTGCATGGCCGGAGTGGTGGTCTCGCGAATGCTTAAAGCAAGAGTCCATAGGAGCGTGCAGACAGTTCTGTGAAGCATGCTCCAACCCCTACCCCCCCTATAATGCCATGCATCAAACCAAAGGACTGCTGATCGACATGGACGGTGTGATCTATCGTGAAAACCAGCTGCTACCCAAGGCGGCGGAATTCATTCATCATCTCATCGAGACTTCGACGCCTTTCGTCTTTGTCACCAACAACTCCGCACCCACACCTGAAGATTTGGTCGTCAAACTCAACCATCTGGGCATCCAGGGCATCTCAGCACGGCATTTTTACACCGCAGCCATGAACACCGCCGAGTTTCTCGCGGAGAACCATCCCTGCTGCACCGCCTTTGTCATGGGAGATGCCGGGCTGAATCTGGCGCTGCAGAAGGCGGGCATCCCCAACGATTCAATCCGGCCCACCTACGTGGTCGTTGGCGAAGGCATGCAATCCACGGAGAAACTCTCCAAAGCGCATGAACTCATCGAAAAAGGCGCTCGGCTGGTAGCCACAAATCCTGACAACTGGTGCCCGGTGAAAAAAGACGTAACCCGCCCCGGCGCAGGTGCGCTGGCCGCCTATCTGGAAGCCAGCACGGGCCAGCGCGCCTATTTCCTCGGCAAGCCCAACCCATACATGTTTCAGCGCGCCCGGCGACTGCTGCAGCGCCACACGGAAGAAGTGATGATGGTGGGTGACACGATGGAGACGGACATCCGCGGTGCCATTGAGGTCGGCATGCAGGCCTGCCTGGTGCTGACTGGTTCTACACGCCTCGAAGATCTGAGCAGTTACGTTTACCAGCCCACATGTGTACTGGAGGGTGTTGATGAACTGCTCGAGGAACTCCGAGGCACAGGCACCAGCAGCAGCCGGCTGCAATTTCTCTCCCGGGTCACCGCCACTGCGCAGAAGAAACCGGGAGCGAAGCATCCGGACCAGCGCACCGAAATCCCTTATCCGCGTCCACGCCCGGCCATGACCAAATAACCTGGCATGTTGATGTGCATGTCCGGTAAGCCTGCACAAGCGTTCCAACTGCGTGCCCCGCTGGCCAATCACCGTCGGGCGCACAAATAACGTCTTCTTTGCGCGATTCGGGGTCTGCATGAATGCGGGAGTGGTCACTCAGGTGCTTAGCGAAGAGGTGCTGAAAATAGTTTATGCTTATGCAACTCCTCTCCTTTGTTTGTCGCTCACCCCAAATCCGCCAGCTGTCAGCAGCAGTGCTTTTGCTGATCTCCACCGCTGCTTCAGCACAAACGGTGACCTGGGATTCCAATACCAGTGTCACAGGTCCCCAAAACACGGATGGTAGCAGCCCGCTCAACACCCTAATCTGGAACACCCTCAACACCAACTGGTGGAATGGAACGGCAAACACCTCCTGGGTCAATTCGACCTCAGCCATCGCTCAATTCGGCACAAACCTCCCGGCGGCGGCGCTTTCCAATCCCATCAGCATCACTGAGGACATCGTTTTAAAAGAACTCCGATTTATGGCGGTCACGACCGGCACCATCGCTACGGGGCAACAGTACGTACTGAATGGAAATGTGGCCGGACGCATCCTCGACTTCGGCGCAAATGGCCTGATTCAAATGGATGAGCGCTCATCGGGCGGCTCCCAGTTCGTCGGTCTTGGCTCCAATCTCCGTCTCAAGGGCAGCAATCTGCGCGTTCAAAAATTTAGCGGCACCTCTTTTCAGTATCTCACGCTTTCAATGGCCACCAATCCCGATCTCACGGGAACATTCACCATTGGCGGCAGCATCTACGTCACCATTACTGCACCAGGCACGCTGCAGGCAGTGGACCGCATCATCGTGGAAGCGGGCGGCTCTGCGGTGCTAAGCACTGTGGGTTCAAACTACACGCAGGCCTTTTCTCTGGCGGGTATTGGCAACAGCCTCACCTTTTCCAGCACCGCCTATGGAGCCATCCGTCTGGTCGCCAACAACATCACTCTTTCAGGTCCCATAACCCTGACAGCAGACGCCGGCATTCACACGAACTTCACCGGCTCCAATGGCTTGAGCGCTACAATCTCGGGCTCCATCGGGGACAATGGAAACAACTATGGTTTCACCCGCTTCACCTTCACCCGTGGTGGAGACAGCGTGGTGACCCTGACAGGAGCGAACACGTATGGCGGTGCCACCACCCTGGGGCGCAATGTGGGCAGCTACTCCGGCGGCATCACCGTGCTGGACTTTAGCGCCGCTGGAGCACCGCAAAACAACATTTTGTACAACGGACTCGCCACACAAGGAAACTTGGTTATGGCCAGCGGCAACTCCGCAACGACTTTGCGCCTCGTCGGCAATGCAAGGCAGACCAACAGCCAGGCCTTCAAAGACCTGAGCATCTCTGGTGCCTACAATGTGCTGGAACTCATCTCCGGGAATGGCGGCACCGTGAATCTGAGTTTTGGCAGCATCAGCCGCGTGGAGACTACGGCGGCGCTCTCTGTGCTGGCTCCACTTTCCGGCACAATCTCCACCACGCAGGCGGCTGGCTTTACTGGTCCGTGGATGAGCTACACCAGCGCCTACGGTGCTCGTAGCTGGGCGCAGGTGATCAATGGGACGATTGTCGGGGGATACACTGGAGACACCGTCCTAGCCGCCGGGCAAAACCTGGGAGAGACTCCTTTTACAGCCGCGTCCAATGCGACCATCACCAGCGGCACCACCGGAGCGGTCACAACCGGGACGGGCACCACCTATCTCAATACGTTGACCTCCACCGACATCACCGCAGGCCGTCTGGTGCAGCTCGGTGCTGGGCAGACACTCCGGTTGGGTACGCTGGGAGGCATACAACTCCTCAATGGTGTACAGGATCTGACCATCGGCACCGCTGGAGCCGCCAGCACGCTGTCAGCAGGTGGCAGTGTGACCAACACGCCTGGCGTCCTCTTTTTGAGCAATGCACCCGGCACACGCACCGCGCTCACGGCAGTCAATACGCACACCGGTGGCACTCAGATCTCCAGCGGCATCCTGGAGATACGCAACGGTGGAGCCCTGGGCACCACAGGTACAGTCACCGTTCTGGACGGTGCCACCCTGGCTCTCTCCGGCGACATCTCCGTCAGCCGTCCACTGGCCAGCGTCGGTGGTTTTGGTGATGGTGGCAATGGCGCTATTCGTAACCTCAGCGGGACCAACACCATCACAGGACTGATCACACTGGCTGCGCCCATGCTCATCACAGCAGATGCAGGTTCCGTGCTGAACCTCGGAACCTCGCCCACCACCAGCGTCCTGGCAGGCAGCAACTTTCTGAACTTCGGAGGTTCTGGCACGATCAATGTGGGCGGCGCGATCAGTGCCGTGGCTGGTGTTGTCAAAACAGGTCTAGGCACGCTCGTGCTCAGCGGCACAAACACCTACGCCGGCAGCGTCTCAGTGACTCTTGGCACATTAAAACTTGGCACCGCCACCACTCTGGGCACAGCCTCCGTTGCACTATCGCCCGGCGGAGTCGTTGATTTGAACGGCTTTAGTGTCAGCAACCCTTTAAGCATCTCAGGCGCAGGCAGCGGCAGCGGTGCCCTCATCAGCAGCAGTGGTGGTGCTGCCACAATGACGGGCACCGTGGCGTTGACGGCATCCACCTTGCTCGGCGGCGGCGGCGATCTCACGATCAAGAACACCGGCGGCCTCACCGGCAATGTGCTGCTGACCAAGACCGGCAGCAGCACTCTCACCATTGCCAGCACCGCCACCAGCGCGCGCTCCGGCACGACGCAGATCGACGCAGGCACCCTGCGGCTGCAGGCCTCGGCGGCCTCCATCGCCCCCGTTGGAGTAGGTTCTTTCGCGCTCAACAGCGGCACTCTGAGCCTGGGCTTTGATGCCACCACCACCTTTACCAACGTGGTCAATCTTCTTCAAGACAGCACCATCATCGCTGACCGTGCCACACCGGGTGCGGGCGGTACCACCACCACTCTGAGCACACTTACAATCGGCACCAACATCTTGACGGTGAAGGCGGGCGACAACGTCACCAGCGGCACGATCGGCTTGGCATTGGGCGCGGTCAGCATCGGCGGAGTCTCCATGCGGCCCGGCAACCCGACCTTTGATGTACAGAGTTCAGCAACTGCCGCGCTAACGCTCACTTTAGGAACCTTCACCGATCAGGGCATCGCGCCAAGC
>NCCR01000079.1:31373-67376 GCA_002279765.1 Verrucomicrobia bacterium 12-59-8
ATTTCACCTTTCAAAACAGCGGCACGGCAGCCAGCTCGGTCACACTTGGCACAGCGGCCACAAGCCTGGTGGATGGCACGATGGTGGATATGGCAAGTACAGGAGGAGCACTGACGCTGAATCTGAATCTGGCGAGCGTGCTGGGCACCTTGGCTCAAGTGAACGTAGTCTCCGGCAACACTCTCAGTCTAGGCGCTGCGCAGACCTTCGGGTCGCTTTCAGGCAGCGGCATCGTCACCGCCACTGGCTCTTACACACTCACCGTGGGCAACTCCCTCAGCTACACGCTGCCAGACACAGAGTTCAGCGGTGTGCTTTCCAATGGCACCGGCACCCTGGCCCTGAACAAAGCAGGACTTGGGACGCTGACATTGAATGGCAGCAGTTCGAACACTTTCACCGGTTTGACGACGGTCAGTTCGGGAACCTTGGTACTGGCAAAGGCCGATGGAGCAATCGCAATGGGAGGCAGCCTGACCATCGGTGCTGCGGCCTCCGGCACGGTGGGCAACGCCACACTGCTTCTACAGGCAAGCGGTCAAGCTACAGCCGCCGTGACGGCGCTGACATTGAATGCGGGGTCGACCCTCAATCTCAACGGCTACAGCCTGACCGTCCTGACCCTTTCCACTTCTTTTGGGACCACGATCACCGGCGGCGGCACCCTGGCCATCAATCAGACGGGCGGAACGATGACCTTCACAGGATCAAGCACCATCAGCAGCACTCTGCAACTGACGGCGACGGGTGTGGCCGCCACCCGCACCATGGCAGTCACCAATGTGACCGACCAGCTCATCATCAGCGGAAATGTGACAGAAGGCACGAATGCAGGGGCCATTGTGGCCGGCAATGCGACACAGACCGCGCTTGGCACCTTGATCTTGTCGGGCAACAACTCCTACAACGGCAGCACAACCGTGAGTTCCGGCATTCTCAACATCCGCAATGCGAACGCCCTGGGCACCACCATCGGATCAACCTCAGTCACCAGCGGGGGCACATTGCAAATCCAGGGCGACATCACGACGGCGTTGGAAAAACTCACCCTCGCCGGCGGCTCCGGCTTTGCCGGCTCCAATGGCATCCACATCCAGACCGGCGCACTGGTCAATGTCAGCGGCGTGAACTACTACGCCGGCCAGGTTGTGCTCTCCACCTCCGCCGTCACCATCTCATCCGACAGTGGCACACTCAATCTCACGAACACAGCACCGATCACCGGCGCAGGCATTGGCTTGATTCTGGCAGGCGCAGGTGATGGCAGCATCTCCGCGAGCATCGGCACCACCACCGGCACCCTGACCAAGAACGGCACGGGCACCTGGACCCTTCTCGGCGCAAACACCAGCACCGGGGCCATCTCGATCAATGCAGGCACCTTGAAACTCGGCGATGGCAGCACGGGAAGCTGGAGCACTGGGCTAGGTTTGAGCTACACCGGCAGCGGCGTGTTTGAATATGGTGGAACCGCCGCCTACGTCACGCAGGCTCTCGGCGCGCTCACGCTCACCTCCGGCAGTGGTGTGCTGAAGGTGGATGCATCTGCCTCCGGCACGAATGCGCTGAGCTTCACCTCCCTCTCCGCCCCGGCACTGGGTTCTGGCCTGAACATCGTATCACCTGCCAACACCAGCGTGACCATCACAGGCAGCACCAACACGAATGGCATTGTGGACCCGCGCATCACCTACAACGGCGCTGATTTTGCCTCGTCCACGTCCGGGATTATCGGAGCGGCGGCCACCACCACGGCCACCAGCAGCCTGACCAACGGAAATTTCCTGCCTTACCTGATCAGCGGATCCTTTGCGCAGACGAGTTCTGCCACCGTCAACGCAGGTTTGAAATTTGCTGGCGGTGACACCTTCACCCTCGGCAGCGGCATCCTCCTGACGATCAACAACGGTGCGAACAGCGCCGGTGGTATTTTGGTCACCGGCGGCGTGGCCGCCGTGATCGCAAACGGAGGCTCCGCCACCGGCCTGACCACAGGTGGCAGTGGCGATCTGGTGATTGGCACAGACGCTTTGGGCGACAGTCTGAGCATTGAGGTTGCAATCACTAATACCACCACAGGTGGCCTTACCAAAAACGGCGCAGGTTCACTAACGCTGGCCGTTGCCAATGCCTACACTGGAGCCACCAGCATCAACGCTGGCAGCTTGATCCTCGGCAACGCTACAGCCCTGAGCTCTTCTGCTGCGACAGTACAAGTGGGCGGTGTGCTCGACCTCAACGGCAAGATCATCATCAACACGGCCGCATTGAATGGCACAGGCATCAGCAATGGGGGGGCGCTGATCAACAACAGCGCCACTAGCGCCAGTATTGGGGCGCTGGCCATCGGATTGGGAAATGGCACGGGCAGCATCGGTGCCAGCATCGGCGGCACAGGCGACATCACCTCCACTGGAGTGTTGAGTGGCAACAACATCCTGGTCAAAACCGGCACGGGTACTCTGACGGTGGGCAGCAATGCTGGCACGGCGTTGCCAAGTACACGCACGGGGGCGAGTCGCATTGACTCAGGGACCCTGCGCATCAGCAACTCGACCTCCGCCATTGGCACCGCCTCGGCGGCGATCATTCTCAATGGCGGCACATTAAGCCTCGGCAGCACAGCTTCGGTGGTGGCATATCCCGTCTCAGTCACGGCGAGCTCCACCATCGTTTCCGATGTCTTCACTGCTGGTGCCGGCCTCACTCATATCCTCGGAGTGCTCGCTATCGGGGAGCAGACCCTGACCATCCAGGCTGGCGGCAATGTCACCACCGCGAGCACCAATGCTGGCATCACATTCGGAGCCACCACGCTGCTCGGCAGCCCCACGTTTGATGTGCAAAGCCCGACGACCGCCGCCAGCGGCATAACCACGCTCACCTTAGGCGCATTGAATGATCAGGGCGTGGCCAAGACGATTACTTTCATGAACAGCGGCAGTTCC
This sequence comes from Verrucomicrobia bacterium 12-59-8, assembly GCA_002279765.1. The sequence continues at coordinate 34,322 of NCCR01000079.1, forward strand.
ACCATCAACAGCGCGGTCATCCTGGGCACAGCCATGGCAAGTCTCATTGATAGCACGGTGGTGAACCTCAAAAGCGGCACCAAAGCCGGTGTCACTTTGAATCTGAACACTGCAGCGGCTCTAGGAACGCTGGCGCAGGTAACAGTGAGCGGCAACAGCGTGCTGACCGCAGGCGTCACCAGCATCGTTCTTGGTTCCCTGGCGGGCGATGGCACGGTGAACGCCAGCGGTGCCTTCACGCTGACCATTGGCAACGCCAACAGCGCCACACCGCTGAGCACCGAATTCTCCGGCACGCTAACCAATGGCACCGGCACGCTGGCGCTAACGAAAGCAGGTCTCGGCACACTCACACTGAGCGGCACGAACTCCTACACCGGTGCCACGATTGTCAGTGCAGGCATTCTGAAGCTCGGCAACTCCACCGCGCTGGGCACCACCAGCGGCGTCACGATCAGCGCCGGTGCCACCTTGGATCTCAACGGCCAGAGCACGGACCGCAACTTCATCTCGATCATCGGTACTGGACTGAACAGCGGCGGTGCCATCACGAACAGCAGCCTCACGACAGGCACGATCACCGGCACCGTGGTGCAGGGGTCCAACGCCAAAATCGGCGGTATAGGAGACATCCTCATCAACAACGCCGGCGGCATCACCGGCAATGCGCTGCTCACCAAATTTGGCAGTAACACGCTGGCCGTCACCAGCGCTGCGGCCAGCGCCCGCAGCGGCACAAACCAGATCGATGAAGGCACCCTGCGACTACAAGCCCTGACGGCTATGACCGTCGTGGGCACCGGCACCATGGCCATGAACGGCGGCACCCTGAGCCTGGGATTTAACACCAGCGGCACAGTGGGCGGAGCGGTGAATGTTTTGGCCGACTCGAACATCATCATTGACCGCGCTAGTGCAGGAGCAGGCGGCACGACGCTCGCTCTGGGCGCTGTCATCATCGGCGGCAATACCCTGACCGTACAAGCAGGCAGCAATGTGACCAGCGGCACAATCGGGCTGACTCTGACGACCATCACCATCGGCGGTCCCTCTTTGCCTCCTGGCGATCCCGCCTTCGATGTGAAAAGCACTGCCGCAGCAAACGCGATACTCACTCTGGGAACCCTGACCGATCAAGCCATCGCTCCACGCACCATCACTTTCCAAAACAGCGGTACAGGCTCCAGCAGCGTCATTCTTGCAACGGCCGCAAGCAGCCTGCTGGATGGCACGCAGATAAATCTCGCTGGCACCGGCGGCGCGATCACGCTGAACCTCAACAACGCTACCTCCATCGGCACATTCGCCCAGGTGACCATGGTCACAGGCAACACCCTCGCCCTGGGCACCTCACAGACGATCAGTGCGCTTAACGGCAGCGGCACTGTGACCGCCACGTCCAACTCAGTTCTCACCATTGGCAATCCGCTGAGCCAGACGGCACCGAATTCCACCTTCAACGGTGTACTGACCGGCACGAGCCTCGCGGTCGTCAAGGCCGGAACCGGCACACTGACCCTCGGCGGCAGCACCGACAACACCTTCTCCGGTGCCTCGGGTCTCACGGTGAACAGCGGCACACTCGTACTGGCAAAGACTGGAGGTGCTGTTGCGGCACCTGCGAAGCTGACCATCGGCACAGTTGGAGCGTCATACGGCAGCGCCACGGTACGGCTGGCGGGAGCCAGTCAGATCGCCACCACTGCCACGGTGGCCATGAATGCCCAGAGCTTTCTGGATCTGAACGGTTACAATGCCACCTTGGGCACACTGATCGATGCACCTGGCAGTACGATTCTCAACAACGCTACAGGCACCACCACCACTTTGACCGTGGGCGCTGGAGACGCGACGGGCCAGCATCTGGGTTCAATCGTGGACAATAGCAGCGGCACGGGCACCGTGGCGCTGACGAAGACCGGCTCTGGAGCATTAACCTTGGGAGGATGGAACACCTACACGGGGGCCACGGTGGTTCAAGCAGGCTCGCTGCAAGTGGGCCTCACCGGAATGGGCACCACCGGCACTGGTGCCGTCGCGGTGCAAAGCGGTGCGACCATCCTCGGTTCAGGAGTCATCCAAGGCTCCAGTTTTACTGCCGCCAGCGGTTCCATAGTACAGGCGGGTGATGACATCGCTCAAGGGAACTACGGCACACTCACCTTCCAGCCAGCCTCAAGTTCCGGCACCATCGATTTTCAGTCTGACAGCACGATTATTCTCGGCCTCAATCCTGGCGGAACCTCCGATCTGCTCAACTTCGTGGGAACCGGCTCCACCACACTCCTGTTCAATGGCAATCTAACCATTTCTGCCACGGCTTTCACCCCTACCGCCCCGGAAGTGTTCAATCTCCTTGACTGGTCTGGGCTGGTATCATCCCCCACTTTTAATAGCCGCTACAGCTACACTGGCTTGCTCAATGGAAATGGGGATGAAGCCAGCGGCTTCGATCTCCCCGATATTTCAGGTACAGGCTATATGTGGGACATTGGCAACTTCATGATCGATGGCACTATCGCCATTATCGTCGTCCCCGAACCGGCTCGCTGGATGCTGCTGGGCCTGAGCCTGGGCCTGCTGCTGATCAGACGCAGGCGTTAGACTCCAAAGCGGCTCTCTGCCTTGTGTCCACGCGGCCAGATGCGCTTCATCCAATTCTGCAACCTCCTCCTGCAAGGAGCCACACGGCCAGTATTTCTCATTGTGGACGTTCATCCCGCACACAAAGCCAAGAAGGATTGAGGGGAGGGCAGCGGCTGTTCCTGCTGCCGGGATACAGCTCTGAACTCAACCCCAACGAGTTCGTGTGCAACGCGGTTAAGAATCACGCCTTGGGCAAACTGTCCCCTCCGGGACAAGCCAGCGATGCGCAAAGCGGCCGAAAGCTGCCTGCGCTCGCCGTAGCGCAGCCCAGAACGAATCCGCTACCTGTTCCAAAAGTCGGAGGTGCGACACGCCGCTTGATTTATGTCTCTATTCTAACGAACCCCTTTATATCTCACCGGCAATGGTGATGAAACAGGCGGACTCGATTTCCCGCACATTTCCGGCTCTAGTAACTTTTGGGACATCAGCAGATTCACCACCAACGGCAGCATTGCCATCGTCGCCCCCGAGCCCTCACGCCTGCTGCTGCTGGGTTTGACGTTGGCATTCAGCTCGTCAGGCGCAAACGCTGACAACAAATCAGCCGGGCAGGATTGCCCGGCTGATGAAAGAAATTTGCGAGCGTTACCCGATCACGCCTTGGGCGTGTCGGCGGTGCTTTCAGGCAGCTTCGGAGCTTTGATATAATCGGTGGGAAGATCGCCTTTCAGGGCCTTGAGGAAGGTGATGATGGAAGCCGCTTCTTCGTCACTGAGCATCTTGCCGAGCTGGTATTCGGCCATCTTTTTGACCATCTCGTCCAGGGTCTTGACGGAACCATCATGGAGATAAGGAGCGGTCTCGGTGATGTTGCGCAGGCTGGGGACTTTGAAGAAGCCTTTTTCGCCATCGTTTTTGGTGAAATCGGCACGTCCGTTGTCTTTGAGATCAGGCCAGGCCTTCACGAGGCCGAGCTTCTGAAACATCATGCCGCCGACGGCCACACCGTTATGACAGGTGACGCAGCCGGTTTTGGCAAAGGTTGCAAAGCCCTTCTTCTCCTCGGCACTGAGAGCCTCCTTGTTGCCTTTGAGATAGGCGTCCCACTTTGAAGGCGTGAGCAGCTTGCGTTCAAAGGCACCGACGGCCTGACCGAAGTTGTTGTAATTCACGGGATCAGCTTCGCCGGGAAAGGCGGACTTGAAGGCTTCGACGTAGCCGGGCATGCTCTTGAGCACCTTGATGACAAATTCCTCACTGGGCGCGCCCATTTCAACGGGGTTGAGAACGGGCCCTTTGGCCTGCTCTTCCACATTCGGTGCACGGCCATCCCAGAACTGGGCGATGTGCAGAGCGGCATTGTAAACCGAAGGCGAGCTGCGGCCGCCGAGCTTGCCTTCATGTCCGGGCGAGAATGGCAGGTTATCGTTGCCGTACTTGTCGAGCACATGGCAGGAGTTGCAGGACATCTTCCCGCCCTTGGAGATGCGGGTCTCAAAGTAAAGCTGGCGACCGAGATTGATCTTCGCTTCCGTGAGTTCATTGGTGGGGGACGCCGCCTCAGCCGGCAGCGGCATAAACATTGGCAGGAAGGCTTCGGACAAATCCGCCTGCGCGAAAGCGGAGGTGGTGCTCAATCCGACTATAAGAGCAAGGATGCGTGCGGTAGGGTGCATGAGAATGTTGGGTGGAAGCTGCGAGGTCGATACGTCGCGTGGAAGACGGGGGTTTCAAGTGATTGCAAAACAGAGCGGGCTGAGATGATTTCTCAACACCCGCCACAGCTTCAAATTGACGAAAAGCCCAGCAGGCAGCTAGGCTCAACAAATGTTCTCAAAATCTTTTCTTCTGCTGTTTGCCGCAGCAAGTGTGGCGCTGGCGCAGGAACCTGTGGGCGATGGCAAGACGGATGACACGGCGGCGATTCAACACCTGTTCGACACTCGCGGCAGCGTGAAACTGCCCAAGGGGATGTACCTTATCACGCAAACGCTAAAGATTGACCTGGCTAAAACCGGCTACGCCGCGCTGAGCGGTGACGGCACCGCGCGGCTCGTCATGGCGGGACCGGGACCGGCGCTTCTTTTCATCGGTACGCATGAAGGCTCGGCTGCACCGGAGACGTTCAAACCCGAAATCTGGGAAAACCAGCGCACGCCCATGGTGGAAGGCATCGAAATCGTGGGCGCGCATGGCGAAGCCGATGGCATCGAGGCCACGGGCACCATGCAGATCACCCTGAGCCGCGTCGTCATTCGTGAATGCCGGCACGCAGTGCATTTGACCACCCGCAACCGCAACGTGCTGATCACGGCCTGTCATTTCTACCACAACACGGGCATCGGCGTATTTTACGACAACGTGAACCTGCACCAGTCAAACATCGTGGGCAGCCACATCAGCTACAATGGCGCTGGCGGTGTGGTTTCCGTGGGTGGCAACGTGCGCAACCTGCACATCGGCACCTGCGACATCGAGGGCAACCACGCCAAGGACGGCCCGCCCAGTGCCAACGTGATGCTCGACTCACGCGGCGGCTCCATTGGCGAGGTGGCGATCACCGGCTGCACCCTACAGCACACGCACAAGTCACCAGACTCGGCCAATATCCGCATCATCGGTTCCGGCACGGATGCATCCCTGCTGCGCCGTGCCGGACGCGAACACACCCGCGAAGGGAATGTGACCATCACCGCCAATGTCTTCAGCGATGTGCAGGTGAATGTGGAGGTCCAGCATTCACGCGGAGTGACGATCACCGGCAACACTTTCTGGGAAGGGTTCATCGTCGTCACCGGGAACAACTTTGACCGCAATCCACGCTATCTGGTGAACGGCAACGACAATGCGGAGAAGAATGGCATCGTCCTCCTGCGCTGCGAAGACAGCATTCTCAGCAACAACGTCATCAGCGGCGTAAGGAAACAGCGCGCCGCAGTGGACATCGAAGCCTGCAACCGCCTGCAGCTCTGCCACAACAGCGTGCTGGACTCCGATGGCATCGGACTTCGCCTGGAGCAGGTGACGAACAGCATGGTCGTCGGCAACATCATCCGGGATGACCGTGAAGAGGGGCAGCGGACGAAGGAGTCCTCGCTCAAACTTCTCGGAGGAAAGGACAACGTGATTGAGCACAATGTGCTCGGCAACAAATAACATGGACACCGAGGCATGACCACTGCATCCGCCACCAGTCTGCTGGCCCGTGCCCACGGGCGCATGCTGCGGCACAAGCTGCGCTTTGGCCTGCGTGAAAACAAGCTGCTCAGTCTGACAGTTGGCGCGTTCCTCGGGCTGTACAGCCTCTCAGCTTACCTGCTGGTGGGTCGTGGTCTGGAGTTCATAATGAAGCTGCCCTTGATCGGCCCGCTGCTCACGGAGCGGCTGGTGTTTTTGCTCTTCTTTTTCTTCTTCGTGATGCTGATCATCTCCAATGCCACCATCACCGGCATGAGCCTGTTCCGGCGGAAGGACATGGAATGGCAGATCGCGCTGCCGCTGCCGCCGCGCAGCCTCGTACTGTGGAAGACCCTGGAGGGTATGCTCCTGGCCAGTTGGGGACTGCTGCTTCTCTGCACCCCCATCCTTCTTGCCCTGGCGCAGACCTACAAGGCGGATGCGAAATTCATGTTCATCGTCCTGCCCGCGCTGCTGGCTTTGGTGATGATTGCTGCGAATGTTTCGACCTGGCTGCTGATCGCCCTGGTGCTCTGGGCCCGCCGCTGGATGTGGAAGCCGGTGCTCGCCGTCCTTGCACTGCTGCTGATCCAGACCCTGCCCTTCTGGCACTCCAGCGTTGAGACTCTGAACTCGGGTGATCTAAGCGCGAGTCTGAACCAGATCCTCCGGCACACGGAGATCTGCATGCATCCGCTGCTGCCCAGCTCGTGGATGGCGGAAACGATTCAGGCCGCCGGACGCGGCATCTTTGAGCGCACCCTGTTCTTCAATCTTGTGCTCCTGGCCAATGCGCTGATGAGCATCCTGATCACGACCCAGATTGCGAGCCGCTATTATTATCCCGCCTGGAACCGCATCATGAGTGCGGCTCCAGGAACAGGCCGCAAACTCAAAGCCCCCGTGTCCCGTACCAAACCCGGACGCCTGAGCCAGTGGCTGCGGCGGGCGCTGGCGCTGGACCGGGCCTCCTTTGCCCTGCTGGTTAAGGAAGTCCGCACATTTATACGAGAACCCGTGCAGTGGGGGCAGTCGGCGATCATTTTTGGCCTGCTGCTGATCTACTCCATGAACCTGCGCAAACTGGGCTACGACCTGCAAAGTCCGTTTTGGATCACCATCGTGAGTCATTTGAACCTGCTGGTCTGCTGCCTGGCACTCTCAACACTGACGACCCGTTTCATCTACCCGCAGTTCAGCCTGGAGGGGCAGCGGTTGTGGATTCTCGGACTCTCCCCTTTGCCACTGCACCGTGTGCTGGCCTTGAAGCTGCGCCTCAGCGCCAGTGTGCTGGGGCTTGTCATGGTGACGCTGGTCGTAGTCTCCGGCGTGTCTCTGGGGCTGCCGGGACAGCGCATTCTCTTTTTCAGCGCTTCGATTCTCCTGCTTAGCTACGGGCTGACCTCGCTGGCGCTGTCCCTCGGGGCTCTGGTGCCCAACTTCCGAGAGTCGAATCCGGCGCGCATTGTCTCCGGCTTTGGCGGCACGGTCTGCCTGATCGCCAGCTTCGTGTACATCGTGGGAGGGATGGTTCTACTGTTGATTCCCTCCTGGCAGAATCTCCGGCAAAATGCCGTAGCCATGGTAGGGTATAACGGCAGGATCGAGCTGGCCGCCCTGGGTGGACTGGCTGTGCTGACCGTGGTTTTTGGCGGCATTCCTTATTTTTTTGCCAAACGGCAGACGAAAAATCTGGAATATTTAAGGCATCTGTAGTATCAGCATGCTGGAAATAATTTCTAGCACTCCCATGATCACTCGTAAAGCACCCGTTCTCGCCTCCTCCAACGGCCATAATGAGGATAATCTCCTCGTTTTTGAAGATGCTCCCGAATTCATGGACGGTCACGCTGTTGCTACCTCGCTTGAAAATGTCGATTCCAAGGTGAAGGCCGCACAGGAGCAACTGCTGGAACTCCGTCGGCAGCAGGAAGAAATCGAGCGGCAGAAGCAGCATCTCGAAGCCCTGCGCATCAAGCAGGAGCGCTTTGTCGCGGGCAAACGCGATCTCCTCGAAAAAATCAGCCGGTCAGCCGGCCTAGTCGAACGTGAGCTTTACGACGCGCAAAAGCGTGTCGAGGAACTCGCCTCCATCCACGACGAATTCCGCCGTCATCAGGACATTTTGAAGTCGCTCCAGCCCGAGAAATGGCACCGCTCCCAGGTGAGCGAAGAACTCGACAGCGCACTTGCCGCCATCGACGATGCCGAAGGTGACTACGCCAAGGGCATCCGCCGCTTGCATGCCATGGGACCGCAGGAAGGCGTGTCCGCTGGCGGACCGATCAATCTCGATGATGCAAATTCAACGGTGATGCCCTCTTTCATTGGCGCAAATGCCGATGACCTGCAGGCCTGGCTGCGCCGTGGCTTTGCCTTCACGCTGCCGCTGATGGGCACTGTGCTCGTCGCCATCGTCCTGATTCGCCTGATGTTCTGATTTGCGACCCCTCACCCTCATCCTTATGGCTCTGTTTTCTGGCAATCGCAAAGTCCGCTCACGTCGTCCAAAGCCCGTCCAGGCATTGAAGGAGGAGGCCTCGCCCCAGCGCAAATCACGCAGCCTGAGCAAACGCTCCGATGAGCTGAACAGCCAGATCCACCGCCTGGAATGTTTCATCACAGCGGCTCCGCGTATTGAACGTCAGCGCCGCTTGGCAAACGTGAACATGGTGCCCCCCATGGAGCTTTCGTCCCCTGCCCCGCGTCACCGCCGCGTACCCATCGCCAAACAACGCGCCCGTCGTAGCGAGCGTCTGCGCATGTTCACCGAAGGCATGCTTGTCCTCGGCTCCATTGCCGCCGTTGTTGGATGGCTGAATCAGTGGTTCCATTTCTGGAGCTGAGCCAAAAGGTTACGATTGTTGGCAATAGTTTCCGAATCAGCGGCACAGCCGCTTCATCGGATTGCAAACTACCGTCAACTCAACTCACGCCTTGCCCCAGCACTTCAGCAGCGTCGTGGCCATGTCGGCAGGTGAGTCGGAAACGGCGATGCCACATTCGGCGAGGATCTTCTTCTTGGCAGCAGCGGTGTCGTCTGCGCCGCCGATGATGGCACCAGCGTGGCCCATGCGACGTCCAGGAGGTGCCGTGGCTCCGGCGATGAAGGCAGCGATCGGCTTTTTGCAGTTGTCCTTGGCCCAGAGTCCGGCTTCGACTTCGGCATTGCCGCCGATTTCGCCAATCATGATGATGGCTTCGGTCTCAGGATCATCGTTGAACATCTTGAGTACGTCGAGGTGGTTGGTGCCGTTCACCGGGTCACCGCCGATGCCGACGCAGGTGCTCTGGCCATAACCACGCGTGGTGAGCTGCCAGACGGCTTCATAGGTGAGCGTGCCGGAACGACTGACCACACCGACGTTGCCACGCTTGTGAATGTACCCTGGGGCGATACCGATACGGCAGCCGCCATGCGATTTGTCGCCGAAGCCCGGAGTCACAAGGCCAGGGCAGTTCGGGCCGATGAGGCGGGTCTTGCTGCCTTTCATGGCGGCCTTGACCTTGATCATGTCATTGACTGGAATGCCTTCGGTGATCGCCACCACGAGAGCGAGCCCGGCATCCACGCCTTCGAGGATCGCATCCGCTGCGAATGGAGGCGGTACAAAGATCACGCTCACAGTCGCGCCGGTTTCACGGGCGGCTTCGGCGACGGTGTCATACACCGGCACTTTCTTGCCGGCGTGTTCGAAAATCTGACCACCTTTGCCCGGCGTCACACCCGCCACGAGCTGCGTACCGTATTCGATGGAAGCCTTCGCATGGCGCGAACCGAAATCTCCAGTGATGCCTTGAACAAGAATGCGGGTGTCGGTTTCAACAAGAATAGCCATCGGGATGATTCGGTAAAAGTTTGGGGGGGGCGTGAACGCACCGCATCATAGAAGTGTGCTTCGCTGCGTCAAGGCGGCGGCGGAATAATCTCAGAACAAGCGCCCGAGTTTCGGCAGAAAGACCACCAATCCCACTCCCAGCGCCGCAAGCGCCGCAGCCAGCACCGCCCCTGCGGCTGCGTCCTTCACCAGGCGGATGGGCTCCTCACGTTCCTTGCTCACACGATCTGCCAGCACTTCGAGCGCCGTGTTCAGCAGTTCCGCAGCCCACACCAGACCGATGGCCAGCAGCACCACGCACCATTCCCAGTCTGCAATCTGCAGCCAGATGCCAAAGACTCCCGCAAGCACCGTGGCGGTGGCATGCACTTGCAGATTGCGCTGTGTTTTCAGCGCCCATGCCATTCCCGACAGCGCAGGACCAAAACTGTGGAGCACCATGGCAAGCCAGCGGAACATGCGCAATGATTCGGCTATTGCACACCGCTAGGTTTCTCCACCGGTTCTGCGGTGGGCTCAGACACGCTTTTGACCAGTTCGCGGAAATTCTTCAGCCACTCCATGGCGTCCGGGTGGTTCGGGTACGTCTGGATCACCTTGAGCATGTCTGCCAGTGCATTGACCGGAATGATGTTGTTGCCGACGAGATAGTTGTTCTTGTCCCACAGCATGCGCGGCCCGGCATCCTTGCTGTATTCAGCAAACTCGGTCTCGCTCAGCAGGGCTTTGCGCATGGCCACTTCGGCATTGATGCGGGCATCCCACTGGGCAGGCAGCTCCGTCGGCTTCTCCGCGAGGTAATAGGGGAAAATGATTTGGGAATAAATACCCTTCACGCTCAGCGGCTGATATTCCCACTCCTCACGTTTCAGAAAATCTTCCAGCGAATAGGCCTTGGCAAACTCGGACTCCGCCACGGACTGCCGCAGGGTGCCCAGAATGTCTCCCGCAGGCACATTGGCACCGCCACCGCCGCCCCCCCTGCGACCGCCTTTGGCATCCTTGTCCGTAACCGCCCCCGAGGCCGAGTGAACCGTGGTGCCTTGAATGGTGGAAATCGCCTTGCCCAAAAACGCCTGCAATGACGCTACGATCTGTGCCATTTTTTTCTGCTCATCAATCTCCTGCGCCTGGATCGTCAGAACGAGGTACTCCAGTTGCAGCGACAGTGCCCGCTTGAAATCCTCGTCCTTCAGCTTCGCCTCGTTTTTATTGCGCCAGTCCATGAAATCCGTCTGCTTCAGGTTCCTGCGGTCAAAGTGTTCCAGCTTGTAGCAGTCCAGATACAACGCCAGGGCAGCCGCCGGGCTGGCCATGCCTTCACGAAATTTCGCCAAGGCCGCGCCGAACACCGAGCCCCTGCCCTTGCCGATCTGCGCCTCCACTTTCTCGAGTTCTTTAAGAATGTGCTCCGTCTGAGCCGGGGTCAGGATCACCTTGACCTCGGGTTTTTCAGGCTCGATGACAGGTGATACCGGCATTTGCGCATTGGCAGGTAATGCCAGCGCAAGGGCCAGCAGAGGCAGGAGGTAAGTCAATTTCATGGTCGGGAAAATAAACACGGCAAAACGCGAATAGGAGCACGAAAAATCTTTATCCGCGAAAAATCATCCACTCAACGTTTCAACCTAACACAAACTTGGACTTGGCTGCACAAAGACAGCGTATATCTCTTCCCACCCCACCGCTTATGACTCGCACCGCTTTCTTTTTCGCCCTCTTTGCCCTCTTCACCGTACCTGCCATGGCCGGAAACGCCCCAGTCAACTACATCGCTGAAATGACCGGCATGGTCTGCGCCGGCTGCAAAGACCACGTCACGGCATCCTTCACCAAGCTGGACGGCGTCTCCAAGGTCCAGATTGTTCCTGGCGACAAACCTGGTACGCAAAAAGTCACCGTCACCACCACTTCACCCTCGCTAACGAAGGAGCAGGCCATCGCCGCGCTGGGCCCCTCCGCCTCGACGTACATCGTCCACGACTGGAAGAAGTCGGAGCAACCGGCCAACTAAGGCCAAAAATCAACGGGCAAAATCGCTTGCCTGTGCCCACGGTTGCGCCAATATCCGCGCTCTCCTTTTGCGGAGCGAGAAATTTGGACAGGTGTCAGAGTGGTCTAATGAGCACGCCTGGAAAGCGTGTGTACCTTAATCGGTACCGAGGGTTCGAATCCCTCCCTGTCCGCCATTCCTCGTTGACGTTAGGAGCAGCAACTTGCCCGCCGTAGTTCACAGAGCGCAGGTAGGACATCCTCTTCTCCACGGCTTCGTCGTCCTAAAGCCATCCAAGCAGCAGCAGAAGGAAAGCCACGCATCGTCCAGTGTTCAGCCTGCGCCCTAGCCGCAGGCACACAGACGAGCCCAAGCTGCTTGCTGCCTTAGGTTCAGCCTTTCTGGTGGCAAGGCTGGAAATCTCGGACCGCTGACAAGCCACAGACCGGCCTCCGATGAGGAACGTCGGCAAACAACAATACTTGCGGGGGGGGATCAACCTGATCCCTCAGCCCTTACGATACCAGCGGCAGCAGCTTGCCGAGGAGTTCGCCGATCTTCACGCGCTCCTGTTCGCCGCTGTCGCGGTAGCGCAGGGTGACGGTGTCCAGGAGTTCGGGGCCTTTTTCGCCAAGGGAGTCGAAGTCGATTGTCACACCGAACGGCGTGCCGACTTCGTCCTGACGGGCGTAGCGGCGGCCGATGGAGGCGGTTTCGTCGTAGAAGCAGTTCATGTGCTTCTTGAGCAGTGCATAGACCTCACGCGCCTTGGCGACGAGTTCGGGCTTGTTCTTGAGCAGCGGGAAGACACCGACCTTGATCGGGGCCACACGCGGATGCAGATGCAGGACGGTGATGATCTCCTTCTTGCCCTTTTCATCCACCTTTTCGGTTTCAGAGAAAGCCTTGGCGAGCACGGCAAGTGCCATGCGATCAAGACCAGCGGAAGGTTCGATGACGTGAGGCACGTAGCTGCCTTTGAAGAGGCGCTCGAACCAAGCACGCACAGCAGCCTCGGACATCGGAGCGCCCTTGGTCTTGGCAGCTTCAACAGCGAGACGCTTCTGAATGAGGGCTTCCTTCTGTTCGTCGGTAAGCTTGGCAGCAGCGGTCTTGAGTTCTTCGTCGAAGATTTCCTGGGACTTCGTGCTGGCGTTTTGATGCGCGGACAAATCGAAGTCGCCACGGGCGGCGATGCCTTCGAGTTCTTCGGTGCCGAAGGGGAATTCGCAGAGGATGTCCACGCATAGTGGGCGAGGTCGTCGGAGGTCTGCCAGTAGTATTCCAGCACGTCGCCGAGGCCGATGCCTTCATAGAACTTGGTGCGTTGATCGACCCAATAACGGTGCCACATCTGCCAGCCCCAATTGGGCTTGGGCTCGCTGAGGTCTGCGCCTTCGACCCACGGGGCGACTTCGCCGCTGATGATCTCGACGGCTTCGTCGGGCTTGATGAAGAACTCGAGTTCCATCTGCTCAAACTCGCGGCTGCGGAAGGTGAAATTCTTCGGTGTGACCTCGTTGCGGAAGGCCTTGCCGATCTGGCCGATGCCGAAGGGCACCTTCACGCGGCTGGAGTCGAAGACGTTCTTGAACTGCGCGAAGATGGCCTGCGCGGTTTCGGGGCGCAGGTAGGTGACGTCGGCCTCGGTCGCTGTTGGGCCGAGGTAGGTCTTGAGCATGAGGTTGAAAGGGCGCGCCTCGCCAAGAGCACCGCCGGTTTCCGGGTGGAAATCAACGCTGCCATTCACGGCATCGATCTTCTCTTCATTGAGCAGTTCGATCTCCTCGGGCTTGCCTGCGGATTCACCGGCGTTCTGAGCGATCAAGGAGCGGATGCGTTTGCGGAAGCTTTCGATGTGCTCGCCATTCTTCATCAAGGCGGACACCACGCGGTCCCAGCGCCAGCCGGTGGGGGAAGTGGCGCCGCTGTATTTCATGACGACGCCGTCCTGCGGCTCCACATGGTCAGCGCGCACGCGCTTGTTGGTCAGCGAGCACTCACGCATGAGATCGGCAAAGGTGTCCACGTGGCCGCTGGCCTTCCAGATGGCCGGGTTCATGAGGATGCTGGCGTCCAGGCCGAGAACGTCCTCACGCTCGCGGGTCATGGTGTTCCACCAAGCGCTGCGCAGATTGCGCTTCAGCTCCGCACCCAGCGGGCCGTAGTCCCACACGCCGCCGCAGCCGCCGTAGATTTCGCTGCTTTGATAGATGAAGCCGCGGCGCTTGCAGAGGGAAACGATCTTCTCCATTTGCGCGATAGAGTTCTTGGCGTCGGTGGACATGGTAGGTAGGACGATTGAGTGGATGAGGTGTGCCGAATGACTGGACTGCCACCGGCTAGGGGGGCGCGAAAGGAGCACCTGCCAGCGCTCGGTGCAACGCATTTCAAGGGAAGACGGAGGGGGTGAAGTCGTCCTCGACCATGGCGCATCGCATCACCGAGGAGAAGGCTACAGGACATGCGAGGGCTCCGGCAGCTTGCGGGAGCGCTGACCGACAGTCAAGAGTGTCCGTCGTACTTCCCCGGCGTGCGCTGCCCGGCAGTACGACAGGCACTCATACCTGTCGATCAGCGCGTGATGAGCCCCCGGACAGCGCAGCAGCCACGAGCGATTCTACAGGATCGAGGAAGAGCAGGAGAGGGCTACAGGAAATGCGAGGGCTCCGGCAGCTTGCCGGAGCGCTGACCGACAGACAAGAGTGTCCGTCGTACTTCCCCGGCGTACGCTGCCCGGCAGTACGACAGGCACTCATGCCTGTCGATCAGCGCGTGATGAGCCCCCGGACTGCAAAGCACCCACGAGCGATTCTACAGGATCGAGGAAGAGCAGGAGAGGGCTACAGGAAATGCGAGGGCTCAGGCAGCTTGCCGGAGCGCTGACCGACAGACAAGAGTGTCCGTCGTCCTTCCCCGGCGTGCGCTGCCCGGCAGTACGACAGGCACTCATGCCTGTCGATCAGCGCGTGATGAGCCCCCGGACAGCGCAGCAGCCACGAGTAGCATTGCAGGATCGAGGACGAGTTTGAGCAGGAGGACTAGGACGGCTCATGCCACGGCTCACTCCCACAGCCGCCCATTCTTCAGCCATTCTTTGACGAGTTCGCGAAACGCTCGCACGGCCGGGTCATCGCCCTCCTTGGCCCAGACCATCACCAGCGGGATGGTCTGCTGGGGTTTGAGGGGGATGAGGGCGAGATGCTTGCTGACGGTGCTTTCTGGCACAATGCCGATACCTGTGCCCGCCTCGACGTATTGCAAAATCGTGCCGATCAGACTCGGTGTGTGCTTCACGCGTGGCGCGAACCCTGCCGCCTGGCAGCCTGCCTGGATGGCATCGTGCGAGCCAGCTCCCTCGCGCCGCGCCAGGATGATGAGGGGCTCTCCCGCGAGCTTTTTCCATGGCAGTGAGGTTAGCTTGGCCCAAGGATGATCCTGAGGTAGGGCGGCGCAGAATTTCTCCTCCCGCAACAATAGCGTCTGCAAACCGAGCACCTCATGCGCGAGCACGGGGCGGGTCAAACCGATCGACAAGCGGCCTTTCGAAACCATTTCCCACACGCGCTCCGGCGTGCGCTCTTCCAGGATGACGGTCACACGTGGGAAGCGTTTGCCGTATTCCTTGAGCAGTCGCGAAAGGAACATGCGCGTAGGAGGACCGATGTAGCCGAGTCGCAGTTCGCCTTCCTCGCCTTTGGCTGTACGGCGCACGCGCCGCATGGCTTCGTCGAGGCGTTCGAGAATCAAAGCCGTCTCATGCAGCAGCACGGCACCCGCCGGTGTCAGCCGTGGTGAGCGTCGTTCGCGCTCAATCAACTGCGACCCCAGTTCGCGCTCCATTTCCTGCACCGCGCGACTTAAGGCAGGCTGGGCAATGCGGAGTCGACGCGCGGCACGCGAGAAGCTCAGCTCCTCGGCCACGGCCTGAAAATACCTCAGATGTCGCAGTTCCATGATCGGGAGCTATTATACCGAACCGGCATCAAAGCCATAGCGAAAATCTATTTTCGTTACCGCTGCATTGCCGCCATGGATTGGCTGCATGTCCATTCAAACTCCCCGCAAACAATATCTCTGGATCTGGTTTCTCTGGCTCTTCGGCTTTTACGCCGTGTGGTCCTGGCTGGTGTTTGGCCATGACCGCTGGGAGGCTGTCACATCGCACTGGCCTATCGCACTGGCAATGGCGCTGGGCAGTTATGTCGCAGGCTCTACGCCGATGGGCGGCGGCACGGTAGGCTTCCCGATTCTGGTGCTGTTGTTTGGACTTCCAGCTACTCTGGGCCGCGACTTCAGCTTCGCCGTGCAGTCCATCGGCATGACAAGCGCGAGCATTTTTATCCTGTGCCGTCGGCAGCCACTCGCGTGGTCGATGCTGAAGGGGGCCGTCATCGGCTGCACCGTGGGGCTGCCACTGGGCATCTTCTTCATCGCCCCACACATTCCAGAGTTGTTCATCAAGCTGCTGTTCGCCGTCGTGTGGGCGAGCTTTGGTGTGCTGCACCTCTACCGCATCGGTGAAATTTCCTCACACGACGGCATGACGGAGTTTGATGAGCGCTGGGACTTCCGCGTGGGTGTCGCGATGGGTCTATTTGCAGGTGCCACAGTGGCGGCAGTCACCGGGGTGGGGATTGACATGGTTCTCTACGCACTGCTCGTGCTGCTGTGCCGCGCCGATTTGAAGATCGCCATTCCGACCTCGGTCCTGATCATGGCTTTCACCTCCGTTCTTGGCATCGTCATCAAGAACGCCACCACCGGCATGCAGCCGGGCGTCTATGAAAACTGGCTCGCCGCCGCGCCGGTCGTAGCTCTCGGCGCACCGCTCGGTGCCTTCATGGTTGATCTCATCGGCCGCAAGCCCACGCTGCTCTTCGTGGCCGTCCTCTGCGTGGGCCAGTTCGTCTGGACGCTCTACTCCGAGCGCGCCATTCTCGGCATCGGCAGCCTCATAGCCTCGGTGGCCGCCGTGGGCATCTTCCTCCTCTGCTTCGAAAAACTCCGCTCCTGGGGTGCCGTGCTGGTGGGTGAGCGCCAGGCCTTTTTGGCAGCTGCGAAAGTGAAGAAGTGATGAATGACTCGACCGAGATGCTGAATTCGCCATGCTGGCTTTCGCACTCGTCACTTCTTCATGCTTCCCATCTTCGAACTCCGCCAGACCTTCACTGCCGCACTGCTTGATCCCGCGCTGCCGAATCTGCTGATCAAAGCGCCGACAGGTTCCGGCAAATCCACGCAGGTGCCGCAGTTCGTGCTGGATTCCGGCCTGCTGGCCGAGGGCAAACGCTGCATCGTGCTGCAGCCACGCCGCATCGCCGCGCGCATGCTGGCCCAGCGCGTCGCGCGTGAGCGCAATGCACGCCTGGGCGGCGAAGTGGGCTATCAGGTGCGGTTTGAAAACATCACCAGCAAGGAAACGCGACTGAGCTATGTGACCGAGGGCGTGATGCTGCGGCAGATGCTCGAAGATCCGCAACTGGAGCGCGTGGGCTGCATCGTGATCGACGAATTCCATGAGCGGCATTTGGATGGCGATCTGGTGCTGGCTTTTGCGCGGCAGCTGCAGCGTACACGGCGGCCAGATTTGAAGATCATCGTCATGTCCGCCACGCTGGTCTCAGGGCCGCTGGTGGACTTCATGCAGCCGTGCAAGCTGCTCGAATCCGAGGGCCGCACCTTTCCAGTGGAGGTGCGCTATCAGGCCCCCTTGCAGCTCAAGACCGGCTACCCGGAACCGATCTGGGACCAAGCGGCACGCGCCTGCGAAGACCTCGCGCTCTCGCCCGGCTTCAGCGGTGACATGCTCGTTTTCATGCCGGGCGGTCATGAAATCCGCAAGACCATCGCAGCGATCCAAGGCCGCAGCTTTGCGCGTGGCCGACGTGTGGTGCCGCTGCATGGCGAACTGACGCCACAGGACCAGGACGCTGCTGTCACACCCGGCGAGCAGCCAAAGATCATCGTCAGTACAAACGTGGCGGAAACCTCGCTCACCATCGAAGGCGTGCGCGCCGTGGTGGATGGCGGTCAGGCACGCACGGCGTCGTATGATCCGCGCCGTGGCATCAACACGCTCACGGTGCAGAAAATCAGCCGCGCCTCGGCTGAGCAGCGTGCCGGACGTGCGGGCCGTCTTGGCCCGGGCATCGCCGTGCGTTTGTGGACACAGCGTGATCACCTGCTGCGACCTGAAAGCGAACTGCCCGAAGTGCAGCGCCTTGATTTGAGCGAAGCGCTGCTCGCATTGCGAGTCCTTTCGGGCGAGCCGTTTGATTGGTTTGAAGCGCCGACGCCAGCCTCGATGTCGCGCGCGGAGAATTTGCTAAATGATCTGGGCGCGCTCGATCACGAAGGACACATCACCACGCTGGGCCGACAGATGAGCCGTTTCCCTTTGCATCCGCGCTTTGCCCGCATGCTGCTCGCTGCTGCGCAGTTTGGGTGTTTGCGCGAGGCCACGCTGTGCGCCGCCGCTGCGCAGGGGCGCGATATTTTGCTCGTCGGTAAAAACAACGCCTCGCACAAAAACGAAGACCTGTGGGAGCACGATGATGTGACGGAGTTTCAGGCCATCCTGCGCGCCTTTGTGCGTGCGGAGGCGATGAACTTCAATGCGGATGAATGCGCGCGTTATGGCATTCATGCCAATGCTTCGCGCGAGGCGGCAAGCAGCGCGGATCAGTTTCTCCAACTGGCAAAGCGCTCCGGTTTGCCGATCAATGACGAAGTGGCTGATCCCACCGCGCTGGCGAAAATGCTGCTCGCTGCGTTCAGCGATCACCTTGGGGTGGAGACCAGCTCCGGCAGTCGCATCTACCGGCTGGCGGGTGGTTACAGCGGGCACCTTGGCAAAGACGCGCACATCCGACCGCCGCGTCTGATCGTCGCCGCCGAGATTGTCGAGGTGCAGGGCAAGGCGCTCACTGTGCAGCTCAATAACTGCACACGCATTGAAGAAGACTGGCTGCGCGAGCTCTTCCCCGAGGATTTCACCTCCGCCTCCCGCGCCGCCTACGACGCCGTGAACCGCCGCGTGATGAATTTGGAGGAAGTCCGCTTCCGCAGCCTCGTGCTCAGCAGCCGAGAGCGTGGCGAGCCCGATGAATCCACCGCCGCCAGCCTGCTCGCCGCCGAAGTCATTGCTGGACGCCTGCAACTCACGAACTGGAATGAGAAGGTGGAGCAATGGATCACGCGCGTGAACTGCCTCTCCAAATGGATGCCCGACCTCGAAATTCCCGCCATCGGCGAGGAGGACCGCCATCTGCTCATCGAGCAGGTCTGCACCGGCTGCATCGCCTACCGCCAGCTCAAGGACAAAGACATCTTCCCTGCCCTGCACCAATGGCTCAGCCACTCACAGCGCGACATGCTCGAAAAGTACGCCCCCGAACGCTACACCCTGAAAAACGGCAAGACTGCCCGCATCGTTTATGACGAAAAGCAGCCGCCAAGCGTCAGCGCCGTACTCCAGCATATGTACGACGTGAACGAAAATCCCAAAGTCGCAGCCGGCCGCATCAGCGTCACGGTGCATCTGCTCTCACCCGCACAGAGACCGATTCAGACGACGGGAGATATTGGAAGGTTTTGGCGCGAGGGGTATCCTGCGGTGAAGGCGCAGTTGCGCGGAAGGTATCCCAAGCATGAGTGGCGGTAGGAGGCGGAAGTTGCAGTTTAGATCTTCTTTTTTTAGCATCCAGCGCATTAGCCACACGCATCAGAGCCATATATCCTCCACACTGACCGAATCGCAGCGCCCATTGCGTGCGGGAAAACCTTGTGATTGCTCCTTAAACCCCATGTTCTCAATGGCAGCACGAATTCACATACAAGTCTTCCCTCCTCTCCGCACCACTTGCAGCCATCTTCCAAGCAGCTTCCCATACACTCAATTGACAACAGAGCGCATGGAGTGACAGTTCCAAAGACGGCGTATTCGGCGAGATGCGCACTCAGGAGGAAGCCGGTCACTCCACGATGCGACCCTCAATTGAACCGCGACTTGCGCGACGATGGTGAATATTCATGGTATCCATTCACCCCAACAGCACGCAACTCTCTCTTCATGAAAAGCCAACCAACGCAACGACACGCATGAGCGACACGTCATCCACCGTCGAAGATCTCTACGATGAAGCCAGCGGGCACGTCGCCCTCGGCGAATTGCCGGAGGCCATCGCGCTGTACCGGCGCTGTGTCGCGCAGGAGCCGGACCACTTTGAAAGCTGGCACGCCCTCGGCATGGCGCTGCTGCGCAACGGTGAGGTGAAGGAGGCCATAGGTGCCGGGATGATGGCGACCACGCTCCAGCCTAACGACCTGCTGGCCTGGACCGCCCTCTCGCAGATGTATGTGACCAACAAGCAGATCGCAGAAGCCGAGGACGCCAAAGGCAAGGCCCGCATCCTTTCTCTAGGCGGCAAGGTGGTGAAGTAGTTTGCGCCAAAGTAGTCGCGAGCTTGAGCTTGCTCTGGAAAACGCTGCACTCCTCCCATGCCAAGGTGGATCGCGCAGCGCCTTCTTAGCCCGATACGTACGCGCTTTCCACTCGCGCATGACTGGCACGCATGCTAAACCGCGCGCATGTCCTCCCCACTCTTCAATCTTTCCGGCAAAGCAGCACTCGTCACCGGCGGCAGCAAAGGTCTTGGCAAAGCGATGGCCCGTGGCTTCGCCGAAGCCGGAGCCGATGTCTTCATCTCCAGCCGCAATGCTGATGAACTCACCGCCGCCGCCGCTGAAATCGGTGCCGGATTGAACGTCAAAGTCGAATGGATGGTGGCCGACATGGCCGACCGTGCAGCGGTCAAAGCACTGGCCGTCGAGGCTGAAAAGCGCCTCGGCAAGATCGACATCCTCGTCAACAACGCTGGCATCAACAACCCGCAGGCCATCGACGAAATCACCGACGAAGTCTGGGACCGCAATGTCGAGGTCGATCTCACCGCCGTGATGTCGCTGACCCGCGCCGTCGTTCCAGGCATGAAGGCTCGCAAGTGGGGTCGCATCATCCACATCTCCAGCGTGCTCGGCGTTGGTGGCCGCTTGAAACGGAATGTTTATTGCGCCTGCAAGGCCGCGCTCATCGGCCTCGCCCGCGCCAGCGCGCTCGATCTCGGCCCCTACGGTATCACCGTCAATTGCCTCTGCCCCGGCCCCTTCCTCACCGACATGCCCGGCAAGCTGCTCAATGACGAAGAGAAGCAATACTTCGCCGACCGCACCGCCGTGAAGCGCTGGGCCACCCCCCGCGAACTCGCCGGCCCCGCCCTCATGCTGGCCAGTGAAGCCGGCAGCTACATCACCGGCCAGGGCATCGTGGTGGACGGCGGTGCTGCGGTGAACGTGCTGTAATCGTACGAAGGCCAACAGGAGAACATCTGCAAATATCCGCCAGACCGTGCTGGAGTGCGACGTTCATAGCTCTCCTATGACCAACCGTCTGCTTTTCATCGCCGCCTTCGTTTCCTTTGCCACCGCCCTGCGTGCCGAGGACGCTTTCGTCCCACTATTTGATGGCAAAACCCTCACCGGCTGGGAGCAGCACAGCGGCAAGGCCGAGTACCGCGTGGAGAACGGCGTGATCGTGGGCAAGACGGTGCCGGATACGAACTCGGGCATCCAGTTCCGCAGCAACTACTACACGCAGGAGACGGAAGTGGAGATCGCCGGAAAAAAGAAAAAATTCCCGGCTGATCGTGTTCATGGCTACCAGTTTGAGATTGATCCGAGCCCACGAGCTTTCACCGGCGGTGTGTATGATGAAGGCCGCCGTGGCTGGCTCTTTGACCTGAAGAACAACGAGGCCGCCCGCAAGGCCTTCAAGCAGGGTGAATGGAATCTGGCGCGCATCGAGTGCCGTGGCAGCAGCATCAAGACCTTCCTCAATGGCGTCCCGGCGGCGGATTTCGCCGATGAGATGACCGCCGAGGGCGTCATCGCCCTGCAGGTGCATGGCATTGGCAAAAAGACCGAGGCCGTGGGCAAGGAAGTGATGTGGAAAAATATCCGCATTCAGGAACTCAAGTAGAATCATCTTTCGAGTTCGTCCGGGAAACGAGTTGGAAAACTCGCTTCCTTCTGTGTACACTGCCTCAAAACCATGAAAACCAACCACACCCTGCTTTTCATCTCCTCCCTGCTCCTTTCCACCAGCCTGCTGCAGGCAGAGATCAAAGAAACCGTCGTCGAATACAAATCCGGAGGTGTGGTCTGCGAGGGCCTGCACGTCGTCGATACTGCCAAGACTGGCAAGCTGCCCGCCGTGCTGATCATCCACCAGTGGACTGGCCTGAGTGACAACGAGAAGATGCGCGCCCGCATGCTCGCAGAACTCGGCTACAACGTCTTCGCTGCCGACATCTATGGCAAAGGCATCCGCCCGCAGCCGCCGGCGGCGGGACAGGAAGCCGGGAAGTACAAATCCAACCGCAAGCTGTACCGCGAGCGCATGCTGTCTGCCCTGGAGGTCCTGGACAAAGACCCGCAGACCGACCTCTCCAAAGTCGCCGCCATCGGCTACTGCTTTGGTGGCACCGGCGTGATCGAGCTGGCCCGCAGCGGCGCGCTGATCAAAGGCGTCGTTAGTTTCCATGGCGGCCTCGACTCCCCGACACCTGCCGACGGCAAAAACATCAAGGGCAAGGTGCTGGCTCTGCATGGCGCGGATGATCCCTTTGTGCCAGCCAAGGACATCGCTGCGTTTGAGCAGGAGATGAAGGATGCGAAGGTGGACTACAAGCTAGTGAGCTATCCCGGCGCGGTGCATGCCTTCACGCAGAAGGGTGCGGGCAATGACAACAGCAAAGGGGCGGCTTACAATGAAGCCGCCGACAAGGCCTCGTGGGAGGAGATGAAGGCATTCTTCGCACGCATCTTCAAGACAGAAGGCTGAAACGAGGAGGTCTCTCATGAAACGATTTCTGCTGCTGCAAGCCACTCTGGCCTTTGCCGTGCTGACGGCGGCGGAAGAGCCCACGAACTTTATCCGCTTCGTGGAAGAGGAGCTCAGCGACAGCCTGCAAACTGCGGTGGTAAGCTATGAGTCGCCACAGAAGGTCAAAGTGGATCTCGTCGGAGCCATCCACATTGCCGACAAAGCGTATTTCGATGCGCTGAACGTGCGGTTCAAAGGCTATGAAGCGGTTCTGTACGAACTCGTCGGCCCGTCATTCGAGGAACGAAAAAAAACCGAGATCAAAGCGGAGGAGCAGAAGCTGCAGTGGGTCGGCCAGCTGCAAACCATGATGCGTGATGTCCTTAAGCTGCACGGCCAGCTCGAAGGCATTGACTACACGGCGAAGAATTTTGTGCATGCCGACATGGACATGTCCCAGTTTACCCAGACTCAGACCCAGAAGCAGGAGAGCTTTTTCTCACTGTACCTCAAGGCCTCACAGGCGCAGAAAGACGTCAATGAAAAGCGTGGCGTCAATTCTGATGCCGCCGGGATCGTGATGCTGCTGAAGATTCTGACCATGAAGGACAGCAGCACGGAACTGAAGAGGATGATCGCCCAGGAGTTTGACAGTGTGGAGGACATCATGGCCGGGATCGAAACCGGCGGCGGCACCGTCCTCGTCGGCGAGCGCAACAAAGTCGCGCTGCAGGTCATGGACAAGGAAATCGCCGCCGGGAAAAAGAGCATCGCCATCTTCTATGGTGCTGCGCATCTGGGAGACATGGAGGAACGCCTGCTCAAGAAAGGCTTCAAGCGCACGCAAGTGGAATGGCTGAAGGCCTGGGACCTGCCCCACGCGAAATGAAATGAGGAAGGCCGAAGCCTTCCTCATCGCACAAACTCTTAGCTGCCGAAATGCAGTTACTTCTTGCCGCCAGCGGCTTCCAGACGCAGTTGCTCCAGACGGGAGAGAACTTTGGGCGCTGCCGGGGCGGCGGGCTTGGGTTCTTCCTTCGGCTTGTTGGCGGCGACAACGGGGGCAGCGGGCGGCGGAGCGACGACCTTGCGCGGTGCGTCGATACGCAGAATGGAGCCCAGCGCAATGCGGTGGATCGTGGTAGCATTGGTGCCCTTCACAGGAACATCCACCCGCACAAACAGATTGGCCTGTTTGCCGATGGGCGACTTGTCAGTCGTCTTCACCTTGAATGACACTTCCTTGGTGTCCTTGGTGATCTTGGCAGACTCGATCGGGATAGTGTCTGGGACGCCTAGAACCTGGGCGGTAGCCTCGCCATCAAATGGCAGGAGCTGCTCCAACTTGGCAACCATGACGGCCTCTTTTCCCTGCTCCACCGCGACCAGCGGGATGGCTGGCGCATTGATGTAAGCAGGGGTGGTGACGACCGCCGTAAATGGCGACGCATTGTAGATGCGACCGCTGCCGCCATCGGACTCACCCATGACGGTGAAATTCCAGGAACCGGCAGGCACATTAGCATTGGCATCCAGCTGGAAGACGCACTCGTTCTGACCTTCCGGGATTGTCTGCTCTCCGAGAGCGCTGACGCCGTTGGGCTTCCAGATCATGAGCACGCGGATGGGAGCTTTGAAGCCTTCCTTGCGCTTGGAAACAACCTTGAGTTCGAGAATGCCGTTGTTCACCAGCGGCACGGCCGGCTTGACGATTTCGAGGGAGTATGGAGCCTCCTCCACGACGGCAACGGGCAGGCGGTCTTCGATCTGGGTGTAATAGACGACGTTGCCATTGCGCACGATGTCGAACTCCTGGCGCAGTTTGCCGCGTGACTTTGTGCTGGGATCGACGGCATTGAGATAGATCGGCACCACCTGATGGCCGAGCGGTGCATCTGCAGCCGCTTCAAACAGCAGGGGTACGCTGCCGAGGTCTTTAGGGGCCAGTTCCGTGAGCAACTTCACGCCTTGCGGCATGTTCTGAACCTCAAACTTGAAGTCGCCCGAGACGTTGTTGCGAGTAACGTTGACGAGTGTTGCATAGCGTCCGCCTTTCGGAATGGGGATGAACTGGCGGTAGTTGTTGTCGTTCACCGAATACTGGGGCGAGGCAAAGAAGACCTCCGGCTCGGCGGCGATGAGTTCGAGGCGATAAACGTAGCTAGGACCGCCGCGCTCCAGATGGTCGGCCACGCGCACGAAGTAGTCGCCGTCGGCAGGAATGGCGACCTTGAACTTGCTGTCGAGACGGCGGCGTCCACCACCGTCGTCGTTGCCACTGATCGAGCCGCCTTTGGCGTTATAGATGTTCACCACGCTATCGAGCGGGGAGCCAAGGCTCTGCGCAAAGGCTTGCACTTCCAGAGTCATGCCTTTCTTGAGCGGCACTTTGAAAAAATCCACATCACCGGGTTTCTCGATGATGCCATTGAGAGCAATCGGTGCCCCTGGAGCGACAGTCGCCTTCGCCTGCTCGTCGTTCGGCTCAGCTTCGAGCACGTTGTCATAATTGACCAGGCGGAACGGATTGCCGGAGGGTGCGGGCTCCTGCGACTTTGAAAACAGCATGTAGTCAGGGTCGATTTCCGCAGGAAGCTGCACCTCTTCCTCAAAGGAGCTGTCACGCTCAATGAAGCGCACCTTGGTCTTGGAGCCGATCTTGCCACCGGCGGGAAACACCACATCCGGACGACGGAAACTGCCGACGTGTAGGCGGTAATACGAGGTGCCACCGCCGCGGTAGGAGGATTCACGAATCATGACAGTGTAGTCGCCATCTTCTTCAGCCACATAGGAGCAGTAGCCGTCCTGGCGGTGCAGAATGGTGTCATCCGAGATCACCTTTTCGAAGCGGTTCTTGTCAATGATGGCCAGGAAGGGGTCAAACACGGTGTACCCGAGACGCAAACCATCCACTTCCACGGACAGGCGCTGGCCTTTCTTTAGGCTGACGCGATAGTTGTCCACGTCCTCAGTTTGCACGACGCCTTCGATTGTTTGATTCATCTGAATGACCTGGGGCGTTTCGAAGTCACTGTTGGGCTCCTTTTCATCCACGTTCGGGAAGATGCCCACGAAGAACTGGCGGGCATGCGACATGCCGGACTTTGTGCGGATGCGCATGAGGTGATTCCCCGGCGGTACATCCGGTGCTATGCCGATGGTGAGCTGCACCTTGTTGGGTTCCACCTTGTCCACGCTCTTCTGGGTGAAGCCGGGTGAGAAAAAGATCATGCTCTCAAAGTCAGCCAGCTGGGTCCCCGTGACGGTGAGTTTCACCTCCGTGCCACGCTGGCCGCCGTTTGGCACCGTGGTGGTGAAGGTGGGGTACGCGGCAAAGGCACTGGTGGCACAAGCTGCGGTGATGAGGATCAAATGACGAATAGTGGACATGACAATGGTAGAGGGGTCGGGTCAGCATACGCCCCGCAAATGGCGAAAATTACGAACTGCATGAAGTTCCTGCGTAAATTTGGAGCACCAGCCGCAGGTGAAATTACTCCTCCACCGGTAGCCAGCGCATGCCGTCGATGACGACGTATCCGTCGGCACCTTCGTTGTTGATGATCACGGCAGCGGGTTGGCCTGCAGCAAATTCAAACACGCCAAGATCGAACCAAGAGACGCCATCGGCAGGCTTTGGCTCCTTGAGGTTGAGCTTCAGGTGCTCTACACCGCCGGCGTGGACCACTTCGACGGGCGCATTGGAGGCGCGGTTGCTGTTCGGCGGTGAGGCAAGGAAGACGCGATACTTACCAGCCTTCGGCAGTTTCGTTTCAAAGCGGGCGCTGGCCTTGCCATCCTTGGCGTTGCCGTCATGGCTGTACCCGTCACCGATGAAAGACTTGGCCGCACCGCTCTCTGACCAAATCCCGGTCAGCTTGGCGTCCGTGTCGTCGAGCACGATGCCTTTGAGTGATTTGGGATCAATGCCGCGCAGGGTGGTGGGGCCGTCGAAATGCAGGATCTGGCCGTCTTTGAGAATCTGCGTCTTGAGTTGTTCATACGGCACGTCTTGGACCGGGATGCCTGCATCCATGGCCAGCGCCGCTGCGGTGGCCGCGCTCTGGCCGAGGATCATGAACACGGGCTCCATGCGGATGCTGCCATAGGCGATGTGGCTGGCGGACATGGCCACGGGCACGAGCAGGTTGCTCCCCTGCCCTTTCTTGGGAACTAGTGAACCGTAGGCGATCTCATAGGGGCCTTTGGTGCTGACGCCGATGTCGCCTTCGTTTTGCACATTGCCTTCGGGGGTGATGTAGCGCTGGATGTTGTGAGAGTCGATGCCGTAGCTGCCCATGCCGACGCTGTCGGGAGTGGGGCGCTTTTTGAGGAGTTCGTTCTCGGTCATCACATAGGCGCCGATCAAGCGGCGAGCTTCGCGGATGTAGAGCTGATGGCTCCAGTTGCCGTTGTCGGCGAATTCATCCTTTGGCAGGCCCCAGGTCTGAAGCTCTTCCTGCACCTTCTTGGGCACGCGGGGGTCGTTGGCCACGAACCATAGCAAACCCTGCTGATACTGGCGGTGCTCGGCGATGATCTCGCGGCGCTTCTCATAGCTGCCTTCGGGGTAGTCGTAATTGTAGCCGATGTTGTCGAAGCTGAAGGGGCCGTGATTGTTGGTGTCGGTCTTGTGGTTGGGAATTGGGTCAAACTTCTCGAAGAACTCGCCCCAGCCTGCATTCAGCACGCGCAGCAGGATTTCATACTGGCCTGCATCATAACCTTCCGGCTTGGGAAATGGGATGCGGTTGCTCGGATCATTCGTGTAGCAGGAGCGGAAGCAGTAGGCCTGCACACGCTTGTCGCCAGCCCCGTACTCACCGGGAGACTCTGTGCTCACGCGTGGTAGCACGCCGCTCTTGGGATCTCCCGGCACCTTGTAGGCGCTGATCGGTTCCTTCACCGCGCCGAAGTGATGGCGGTGATGCAGCACGCCGACCTGAATGCCATTCCACTTCTCGTCGTAAACAGAAGTCGCCTCGCGGCCCACGTGGTAGTCCACGCCCGCTGCCGCCATCAGATCGCCCTCGTAGGTGGCATCGATGAACATCTTCCCGGCATAGGTCTTGCCGCTGAGGGTGGTGATGGAGGTGATTTGATCACCGTCTTTCTTCACGCCTTTGGCGCGGTCAAGCCACTCGTTGCGCACGACTTCGAGGCCGAACTCATTCACGTAGTCTTCAAAGATCTGCTCGGCCACATGCGGCTCGAAGATCCACATGGTGCGATTTTCGCCATCCATCGCGGGGGTGCCCTGGCCTTTGCCGCCGTATTCGGATTTCTTCTGCTGCACCCAGGCGGCATCCTGATCGTAGTGAAGCCAGACGCGGTGATAAAAGTCACGCGAAAGGCCGCCGATGACGGCCTTGTTGCCGGTGTCGGTGAAGCCAAGGCCGCCGCTGCTCAATCCGCCGAGGTGTTTGTCAGGGGACACCACGATGACCGACTTGCCCATCTTTTTTGCCTGCACGGCGGCGATCACCGCCGAAGCTGTGCCACCATAGATGACGATGTCATGGTCGGCGGCGCAGAGAGGGGAAAAAGTCGCAAAAAGGACTGTAAATGGAATGACGAACTTCATACCGCGAATAGGAACGCAGCATGAGGTATTTCCAACCTCCAAGTTGTGAAAAAAGGCCTCAGAACCTCCAGATAGCGGAAAAGCCCAGGACGAAAGCGGAGTCGAAGTTCAGGCTGGCTTTGGAGCCGTTGGCGGTGAGGTCAAACTGGCGCATGAACTGGTAACGTGCGCTGGCCTGCAGACCAAAGCTTGGCGTGATGTTGCAGGTGAGTCCCAGGCCAGTGTACAAGCCTGGCAGCAGCCGGTTGCGGGTGGTGTGTCCGCTGGAAGTCTGACTGCCGGCGCCCGGAACCGTCACTGTGGTGGTGAAGTCATAGGTGCCACTGGCAACGCCGACGAGAAAGCCGCCTTCGAGCATGAGGTCGAGATATTTGGCGACGGGAATTTCAATGTAACTGCCAATTTGAGTGATGTTCAACTGCACCTCAAGCCGACGGCTGCCGGTGATAGTGGCAGTGGTGGTGCCCAACTTGCGTGTGGGGGTGTCGCCGAGAAGCGGGTCTCCGAAGCCGCCGAGGAAAGCGCCGGTGAAGGGGGCGGCAGGCGGAATGACATGGTCCAGATTGAAGGAGTCGGTGATGGTGGTCATGCTGGCACCGAGGCTGTCGCCGTTGGTTTGATCGACTCGTGTGTGCTGAAAGCCAATGCGGAGGCCCCAGGCGCTTCGACGGCCGGCCGCAGCGGGGATGGAAACCGCGCCAAACTCGCGATAGCCAAACAACTCAAAACTACCGGCAGCGGCGACGCTGCTGTCATCGACTTTGCCTGCCTGAGTCATGCTGTCTGCCAGCGTGTCAAAATTGACCGCTCCCGCGCCACCAAAGGCCGCAAGGTCAATCTGCGAGGCGTTGTTGTAGGCCCAATAAGAGGTCACGTCACCGAAGTTGCCTGAGGCGTCCACCAACACCGAGCCGTTGAGGTAGCGGTAGTCGGTGTGACCGGCAGGCGCGGGGACAGGAAAGGGGTTTTGAAAGTTGCCAAAGCCGGAGAATTCGGTTTTCAGACCGATCATGGGTGCATAGCCGGCACCGATGCGCCATTGAGACTGCGCGGCGGCGGCGGTGGTGAACAGCGCCGCGAGGAGGGAGAGGGTGAAAGGCTTCATCGGGAGTGAAAGGTGCGGGGTGCGGATGAATCAAGGGGCAGGAGCGGCAATCGGGGCGACTTGGTAGAAGCGCGACATGCCGGGCGGCGTTTGGGTGAAAGGAGCACCGGTGTCACGCCACTGCATTTGATTGGTGGTAGCCTCGATCGGGGTGGCACTTGGGAACCAAGTCGTCATGTCTTCAGAGTAATAGATGCGATACCACAACCCAGGGGTGGAGGTCCACTCCAGCAAGACTTGACCGGCATTGTTGAGCCGAATCCGCGCTGGGGTGAAGGTGAGGTCGGAGGGCAAGGGGCCACCCGTTTGGGAGGTGGCGTACTTGGTGAGGGTGAGCCCGGGCGCGAAGGGATTGGGGAAGCGCCGTGTCGTGGTGTAGAAGTTGAGTCTGACTTTCACAATTTCCCCGACTGCGACCGGATAGGGGTAAATGATGTAGGCGGGGACTGCGGGGTTGGGTGACCGGGTGTTGTTGGTGCTGTTGTAGAGCCGCATGGTAGGCTGTGACTTCAATGGGTCAGGGTCTGGCACAAGATACGCACTGAAGTCCACATCGAGGCGGAAGCCGTTGATGGCAAAAGCGGTGGTGTTTTGCACCTGAACATCGATTTCAAAGCCACCAGTCTGGTTTGAGAAGCGATAGGCCGACCCTGGGGGGAGAGGAAGACCAGTCGCAGGATCGACGGGACCGTCGAGTCCAGGCGTTGTGGGCTGGACGGTGCCGACGGCGACTTGAAAGGTGTCGGTGACAAGACCCATGTTGCCATCGTCGGCCTGGATGGTGATGTCTGTGACGCCGTATGCGAGGCCGGAGACCGTGACATTGGTGCCGCCGGTGATGCTGGCGCTGGCTTTGGCCGGGACGGTGTTGCCAGAGACGGTGAAGATGAGCGTGTCGAGATCGACATCGTCAAAATTCGCCGCAAGCGGGATAACGAGCACGTCACCGATAGTCATGCTGACATCGGCGAGACCCGTGCCGATGACGGTGGGAACGTCATTGACGGAGATTACCGTGATGCTCACGGAGACAGCGGTGCCACGCAGATCAGCGGGGTCAGCAGTGCCGACAGCGGCCTGCGCCGTGAAACCGAAGCCTCCGAGCGTGTTGGGTGTATTCAAATTGGCGTCTGGGGTGAATTTGAGGCCAGCAGCGCCTTGTGCCTTGGTGATGAAGCTGCCTGCGGTGATTGGCGTGGTGCCGTCGTTCTGGTAGAGCGTGCCGTTGAGGATGCTGGTGATCTTGTAGTTTGTGGTGAGGCCGCCATCAGCGGTGTTGGCGCTGATGACGAGGCCGCTGGTGCTCTGCGTGTCTTCGTTGGTCGTGGCGACGGAGATGGTCGGCTCAAAGGCGAAGGCTTCGACGGCTCCTGAATCGGGTGCAGGACCGCGGGTGCGGAAGTTTGGCAGGCCGCGTTGATCGACGGGGAGGGCCTCGGTGGTATTGAGGTTGCCATCAAGGTCGAAGCTATCGGCTGGGAGATTGGCGGCGAGGCCGTTGTTGATGGCAAGGCTGCCGTTGAGAGGCATGTGGGTCAACGTGGGGCCACCGTTGTCGGCGAGGGGGCCGATGAGCGGATCACGCAGCGACGCGCCAGTGCCGGTGAGGTCATTGGTGGAGGTGAAGCCGGTGGCAGTGCCGACGTTGCCAATGAGGTTGCCGTCGCCGGAGGTGAAGGCTCCGTCGACATCGGGTACGGTCGCGTTGCTCACGTTGGCGGCGATGATGCTGTTCTGAACCGTCAAAGTTCCAGCAGTACGTCTAACTCCACCGATAACACCTGAGTTGTTGGTGATAGTCGAGTTCATTACCGTTGTGGTAGGCGAGTTGGAATCGACACCACCGCCACCTGAGCCGGAGGTGTTACCGGAAATCGTCGAATTGATGACTGTGAGTGAACCCAGATTCGTTCTAATTCCCCCGCCTGCGAGAGAGGCTCCATTTCCACTGATCGTACAATTGATGACAGTCAGTGCGCCATTGTTGCGAATGCCGCCACCTCCATTCCCGGTAGCGGTCGTGGTATTACCGTGAACGGTGCTGTTCGATAGCACCAAGCTCGCCGTGGTGTCCACATAAATACCACCGCCTCCATTTCCAGCTCCGTTTGGATTGCCACCTGAGATTGTCACCCCCTGGATGAAGACACCTGTTGCTGCCAGATTGACGTTAAAGACGCGGCTGGTGGTGCTTGCTGCTGCGGTGTTGTTCACCGTGAGCAGATTGGCTCCTGGACCTGCGATGGAAACGTTGGCGTCGAAGCTGATCTGGCCGCTGGAAAGGGAGATGACGTCCGGCGTGCCATCAGTGAAGTTCACGGTGCCGCCGGTGCCGTCGGAGAAGGTGATCGTGTCCGCTCCTGTGATGGCGTTGGCGTTCAGCACGGCCTGACGCAGGGAGCCCTGGCCGCTGTCAGCGACAGTGGTGACGAGGAAACCATTCTGCGCGATGGTCACAGTGCCGGTGGTGGGGGCGCCGGAGATATAACCCGTGCCGCTGGCGAGATCGAGCTGCACCGTTTTGGAAGGTTTGGCGACACCGGTGGCGTTCGCCGTCGCTGTCAGGGTCAGGGTCACGCTGGTGCTGCTGGACGGTATCGTCACGCTGCCCGTGCTGCCATTGAAGCTGGCGCTGCCGCCAGACAATGTGAATTCCCCTGCGCTGGCGGTGGAAGCACCATTCAGCGCGAAGTTCACCGTCACTGCCGCGCCATTGCCACCGCGCGTGAAGAGGTAAGTGCCGGTGTCTCCACCCGTAACCGCTGCCGTGGTGTCCGTCGCGGTGAGGGTGATTGCTTCGCTGACAGCGATGCTGCCGCTCGTGCCAGTGATGGAGGATGTCACCGTGTCAGTGCCAGTCACAGTCTGTGTGCCGGCATTTTCAAAGGTCACATTGAAGCTTCCGGCACCGCTGGTCAGAGTGCCGTCGGCAGGCAGAACTGCATTGGTATCCGAACTGGTGAAATGCACCGTGCCAGCATAACCCGTGGCGGTGTTGCCAAATGCGTCTTTCGCGGTGACCGAAACCGAGACCGGCGTGCCCGCTGCTGCTGTGCCAGGGGCACTGAGAGCCAGGCTGGCCGCTGCCGCAGGGGTGATATTGAACGTGCCGCTGGTCGCCGCAGTCAGCGGGACTGAAGTGGCGCCCAAGGTATAGCCCGTGCCCACCTTGTCGATGCTCAGCGTGCTGAAGGTTGCTATACCTGCGACCGCATTGACGGTCGCGGTGCCGGACAAGGTGCCGCTGCCAGGATTGGTGCCGATGGCCATCGTCACACCTGCCGTGCTGGTGGTGAGATTGCCTGCGGCGTCCTGCACCTGCACCGTCACTGCCGGGCTGATGGCCACACCGGCAACCGTCGTGGTCGGCTGCGTGATCACCGCCAGCTTGGCAGGCGCACCTGCCGTGATGTTGAAGGCATTGCTCGTCGCCGAGATGAGCCCCCCTGCGCTTGCACCCAAGGTGTAGCCCGTGCCTGCCTTGTCGATGCTCAGCGTGCTGAAGGTCGCCGTGCCTGCCACTGCGGCCACGGTCGCGGTGCCTGAAAGCGTGCCGGTGCTTGGATTGGTGCCGATGACCATCGTCACACTCGCCGTGCTGGTGGTCAGGTTGCCGGCGGCATCTTGCACCTGCACTGTCACCGCTGGAGAGATCGCCGTGGCAGAGACCGTGTTGGTCGGCTGGGTGATCACCGCCAGCTTGGCAGGCACACCTGCCGTGATGTTGAAGGCATTGCTCGTCGCCGAGATGAGCCCCCCTGCGCTTGCACCCAAGGTGTAGCCCGTTCCAGCCTTGTCGATGCTCAGCGTGCTGAAGGTCGCCGTGCCTGCCACTGCGGCCACGGTCACCGTGCCTGAGAGCGTGCCGGTGCCTGGATTG
>NCCR01000080.1 GCA_002279765.1 Verrucomicrobia bacterium 12-59-8
GATGCGTGAGGCTGATCCGAAGGTGCTGCGCGAAGCTGTCGAGGTCGTCATTGGCCGCACGTATGACAAGGCGGGCGAAGTGGAATGGACGCTGAAGGACAAGCAGGAACGGGGGGATCATTTGGAAATGACTGGCACGCTGACCAACAAGACTTACAACGAAGAACTGAGCGTGGCCTGGCTCTATCCGAAGGAGTGGAATGGCCGTGTGGTGATCTGGCTGGATGATGCGGGTAAAAGCGGCCTCGCGAACAAGCAGGTGAAGGAACTGGTGGCCGGTGGGGTGGCGGTGCTGGGTGTGGATCTGCTGTTTCAAGGTGGGGAACTCGCGAAGCAGAACCGGCTGGTGGCGAACCCGCGTGAATTCGCGGGTTACACCTATGGCTACAACAGCGCGCTGTTTGCGCAGCGTGCGCATGATGTGCTGACGCTGACGAGCTTCCTGCGCAACACGAAGGTGGGCTCGCACCCGAGTCCGAAGAGCGTTGAACTCGCAGCCTTCGGTGCGCAGACGGGCCCTGTCGCCATCGCCGCATTTGCGCTGGCCAGTGAGCATGTGGATCGCGCCGCTGTGGACACGCACGGTTTCCGCTTCGGCAAGGTGCTTGACTATCGCGACCCGATGTTCCTGCCAGGCGGTGCCAAATATCGCGATCTCCCAGGCATGCTCTCACTCTACGACCCGAATCGGCGCTGGGTCAAAAGTGAAGGCAAAGACCCCGAGAGTTCGGCGGTGGAATGGCTGCTGAAGTAGCCGTGGCGTTCGTGCGCTGAAGAGGCACAAAATATGACGGATGGATGGGGAGCCTCGGTTTGGGGTGGACACCCCATGGTGATAGGCGCGGTCTCTTTCTAGACTTCCTGACCATGAAACCCCTTCCCTTCTTCTTTCTTGCTACAACTCTGGTTTGGTGCGGCACTGCGTCTGCGCAGACTGGCAGCCCACGCGCCAAGGAGGTCACTGCCACCGGCCAAATCACCAGCGTGGTGCATGACGGCATTGTGTATTATCGCGGCCAAACCTACCTCATCCGCAACAAGAGGGCGGCCTTGGTGGATGCCAATCTAGTGCCTGAGGGCCAGGTGCTGACGCCAGAAGGGCGGTTGGTGGTTTTGCCAACTGATTTCGTGGAGGACATCAGTCCCACGGTGCGGGAGGGACTCTTTGCCATTCGCGGTCAGGCGTATTTGATTCGCAATGGCAGAATCACGCGGGTGAACGCCTTGCTGGTGCCGGAGGGGCAGGTGCTAACAACCGAGGGCCAACTCCTGCCGCTGCCTTCGGACTTCAGCGGATTTGTGCTGGATCGTGCGCCGGATGGCACGGTGCTGCCGACGCCACCCAAGTTTTCGGGGCCGCAGGTTCTCCCTGGCCAGGCTGGAGTGCGGCAGGTGGAGCAGGGACAGGCTGACAAGAAGTGAGGCTGCCAGCGCGGAAGCACTGGCAGCAAACTCAATCCGGTCCCAGTCTTACACCGCCACGCAATGCACCTTGCTGATGCCCTGGATTTTCTCCAGTTCCGCGAGCACTTCAGCGCCGGGTGTTGAGTCAAGGGTCAGCAAGGTGAGCGCCTTGCCGGACTCCTTGTCGCGGCTGAGGCTCATGTCGGCGATATTGACCTGATTCTTACCCAGCGTGGCGCTGTAGGCGGCGATCATGCCGGGGCGGTCGATGTTTTCGATGAAGAGGAGGGTGCCTTCAGGGCGGGCCTCGATGCGGTGGCCGTTGACCTTGACGATGCGTGGCTCGTTGCCAAAGAAGGTGCCTGCGATGCTGGCAGTTTCGGTTTCGTTCTTTGCGATGACTTCAATGAGGTCGGTGAATTCGCTGGCTTCCGGCAGGCGGCTTTCAGTGAAACGGATGCCGAGGTTTTCAGCGACGCCGTTGGCGTTGATGTAGTTGACCTGTTCCGCACCCACGGCGCGCTCGAGGAATCCTTTGAGCACGGCACGGGAGATGAGCGTGGTGTCGCCGGACGTTCGAGCGGGCAGGTGCAAACTGGGAAACGAGGCGGCCCAGGAGTTCACCAAATTTGAGGAAGGGGCCGATTTCGCTGAGCACTTTCGGATCGACATTCGGCATATTGACCGCATTGACGACGGTGCCCTGCAGCAGGTGCGCCTTGATGACTTCGGCGATTTCGATGCCGACGTTTTCCTGCGCTTCTTCGGTGGAGGCACCAAGATGCGGGGTGAAAACGGTGTGGGGGGCGCTAAGCAGCGGGTAATCGGCAGGTGGCGGCTCGACTTCGAACACGTCGAGCGCTGCACCGGCGATGGTGCCGTCGGTAAGGGCCTGGGCGAGTGCGTTGTCGTCGATGAGACCGCCACGGGCGCAGTTGATGATGCGGCAGGTCTTCTTGAGCGTGGCGAGGCGCTTGGCATTGATCATGTGCTTCGTCTCAGGCGTCAGCGGCATGTGCATGGTGATGTAGTCGGCCTGCACGATGGCAGCGTCGAGGTCCTCGCAAAGCGTGACACCGAGGCTTTCCGCACGGTTCTTGGACAGATATGGGTCGTAGGCCACGACGCTCATGCCGAAGGCCTTGGCCCGCTTGGCGAACTCCGCGCCGATGCGGCCCATGCCGAGCACGACGAGAGTTTTGCCATAGACTTCGGTGCCTTTGAACTTCGCGCGGTCCCACTTGCCGCTGACAATGGTCGCATGCGCCTGGGGGGTCTTGCGAGAGAGGGCCATCATCAGGGTGAAGGCCTGCTCGGCGGTGGAGATCGTGTTTCCTCCGGGCGTGTTCATCACCACCACGCCACGCTTCGAGGCGACTGGCACGTCGATGTTGTCCACGCCGACGCCGGCACGGCCCACGACTTTGAGGTTGGGTGCGGCCTCGATCACCTTGGCTGTCACTTTCGCACCGCTGCGGACAATGATGGCATGGGCATTGCGGGACGCCTCGATCATGGCGTCCTCGGCCTTGAGATTCATGTTCACTTCGACAGAGAAAGACGGCTCCGCCTTGAGCAGGTCGATGCCTTTGCTCGAAATGGGGTCGTTGTTGCCGGCGATGAGAATGTTGAACTTGGACATGAGTTGGTTGGGGGGAAAGGGGGAGCAGACTAGCAACCTTTATCCACCACTCAAGGACAATGCGTGCTGGACAGAACACGGAGGGAGCATTCATATAGAGGGCATGTTTGCAGGAACCCTGTCAGCCAAAACAATGCTCGCTGTGACCGGCCCCTTTTCGCTGGAAGAAATGGGCACCATGGCAGCCGCCGTCCTGCTGCCCGCGCTGATCACCTGGCTGGTGATGCGGAGCAAACTCAAGCGTGCGCAGCGCGAAGCAAGCGCCACGCTGGAGCAACTGCGTACTGAATCCGTTGCTGCGCTACAGGCGGAACAGACCAAGGCTGCCGCCCTGGCGGCGGAAACAGCCAAAACAAGCGCCGCCGCCACCGCGAGCTTTGCCGACCTGCAGCAGCGCTTCAACACCCACCGGGAAGTGGCGGAGCGCCGTGCGAACGATGCCTCCCAGCAGATCGCACGCCTGGAGAGCGAACTGACCGCCACACGTGAAATCGCCGCGCAGCTCGCGCCCACACAGTCGCGCATCAAAGATCTCGAAACCGCCCTGGCCGCCGAGCAGGGCCGAATCAAGGCGCAAGAGCAGGCCATCGCCGCCACAAACGCCCGTGCGGCTGATTTTGAAAAGCGCATGATCGAGGCCCAGGACCTAGTGATCAAGCACAAGGGGGAGATGCAGGCAAGCTTGGTCGAATTGAAGAAAATCCGCGACGAGCAAGACGCCTACGCCGCCGCTGGTGGGGCCGAGGCCGAACTGACCAAGGCCCGCGAAGCGCATCAGCAGGCCGAGGCGAAAATCACGAATCTGCAACGCGCCCTGAAGGCTGCCGAAGCCCGCGTAGAAATGGTGCAGAAGGAATTCATGAACGCCGTCGGTCTGGCCACCGCTCCGACGCCAGGCACGTCGGCGGGCGCGAGCGATAAAAAACTGCGTGAGCAGGAGGAGAAGCTCATGCAACTGGAAGCGGAATCCCGCAAACGTGCGCGTGAAGATGGCTACAAGATCGCCGAGTTGGAATACCGCCTCAGCGAAGCGCTGGAGGCGGTCAAAACTTCGCTAGTTCAAGCAAAGACCGAATCTGTGGCGGTGGCAGCAGACCCAGCACCGCCAGACCCAATGCCCGTGGATGATGCTCCGAAAACGGAAGCGCCGCCAGTGGTGGCGGCCAAGGAAGAGACCCCTGCGGCGGACCCACTGAGGTTAGACGCTCCCATGGCCGGCATACCGATGGCAGAAGTTCCCGCAGATCTTTTTAGCACTCTGGAAGCCCCTCCGCCCCCTGCGGTGGAAACGCCTTCGATTGAGTTTGCGGCGGCGATGGACGGAACATCTTCTGGGCTCGACCTCGGGAAGGAAGATGACGCTGGGCCAACTCAGGAGAGCACCCACCCAAGCTCGGCACCTCTGGGCTGATGCGGTAGGACGTTGGCCTTCAAGACCGAAGTTCACGCGCCTTGAAGCTCACGTTGCTGTGTCAGAGGTTGTTTGCGAGCGCGGCAGGCGTGTCAGTCTATGGCGCAATCATCAATAATTCACTATTCTGCTATTCAGTCAGGACTGTTCCGGCAATTTTCCCCCAACCACCCGCGTTCTACTCGCTCGCATGAAATTCACCCTCGCCTTCCTCGCCCTGCTTTCTGTCTCTGCGTTCTCCGCCCCGGACTGGTCACGCTTTCGCGGTCCCAACGGCACCGGCGTTGTCGAAACCACAGGTTTGCCAGCGGTCGTGGATGAGAGCACAACGCTATGGAAAGTTGACGCAGGCAGAGGATGGTCTTCGCCTGTGCTCTGGCAGGACATGGTCATCGTCACGGCGGAAACCAGTGCGACGCGCCGGGCGGTGATCGCCTTTTCCGCGAAGGACGGCAAGGAACTGTGGCGGCATGAGGAAGAGTTTGTGCCGCACGCCCTGCACAAGACCTACAACACCTTTGCTAGCAGTTCCGCCTTTGTGGATGCCGAGCGCATCTACATCAACTGGAGCAGCGGCACCGACATCCAGGCGCTGGCGCTCGATCACACGGGCAAGGTGGTGTGGCACAACGACCATGTGGCCGATTACATCCATGAGCACGGCACCGGCATTTCGCCGATCGTCGTCGATGGTCTCATGATTGTACGCAGCGAGTTCGACTGGCAGCGTGATGGCAAGGTTTATACCGAAATTCCTGAACAGCAGAAATGGAAGAGCTGCATCGTGGCGCTGGATGCCAAGACCGGCAAGCAGGTGTGGAAGCTGGAGATGCCGAACTGCCTCAACACCTTCTCCACGCCGGTGGTGCATGATTTGAAAGGCGGAGCCAAGGAACTCATCTGTGCCAACAATGGCAGCGGCGTGATGGGGATCGCCCTCAAGACCGGCAAGATCAACTGGCAGTACAACCCCGGCTACAAGCAGCGCAGCCTCGGCTCCGGAGTGCTGAGCGATGATTTCTACTTTTGCACCTTCGGCACCGGTGGCGGCGTGAAGGAGATCGCCGCGATC
The DNA here is from genome assembly GCA_002279765.1 of Verrucomicrobia bacterium 12-59-8. Next base: position 5,530 of record NCCR01000080.1, read on the forward strand.
GACCTCAAGAGCGGCAAGCCCAAACCGGTGCCCTTCGACATTCCCAAAGGCTTGCCCTATGTCCCCTCCCCACTCGTCATTGACGACAAGATGTATCTCCTCGGAGATGGCGGCATCATGCGTTGCGTGGAGTTCAAAACCGGCAAGGTGATCTATGAGGAGCGCATCGAGGGCTCGCAGGGCAGCGCCAAGTTCTTCAGTAGCCCGGTGGCGGCGGATGGCAAAATTTTCTGCGCCAGCCAGCAGGGAGACCTCATCGTGATCAAGGCGGGGCCAAAGTTTGAAAAGCTCGCAGCCAGCAAGCTCGACTCCCCGATTAATTCGGTGCCTGCGATTGGTGACAAGCGGATCTACGTGCGCACAGCCAATTCGCTGTATTGCATTGGGGCGAAGGGGCAGCCGGTGCCTTGAGGCAGTGCCTTTGTGACCGTGGTGCAGGGGGGCATTTGCGGCCCCATCAATCCCGCTCATGCCAGTCATGAGGAAATTCCCCTTTGCCAAGCCGAAGGGGGCGGGTATGTCTGCGGCCCCTAAATATGAGCAAAAAAAGTGACTTCGGATTGATCGGCCTCGCTGTGATGGGCCAAAACCTCGTACTCAACGTGGAAAGCCGCGGCTTCCAGGTGAGCGTCTTTAACCGCACGACCAGCGTGACGGATGAGTTCGTTGCCAAACATCCTGGCAAGGCCCTCGTCGGCTGCCACACGCTGGAAGACTTCGTGCAGAGCCTCGCCTTGCCACGCAAGATACACATCATGGTGAAATCCACCGCCGTGAAGGACACCGACCGCGACGCCGTGGACGCGGTGATCGAACAGCTCATCCCCCTGCTCGACAAGGACGACATCATCATCGACGGCGGCAACAGCTTCTACCAGACGACAGAGCGCCGTGACGCCTATCTCGCTGGCAAAGGCCTCCGCTTCATCGGCGCGGGTGTTTCCGGCGGTGAAGAAGGCGCACGCAAAGGCCCTTCCATCATGCCCGGCGGCCCTGCTTCCACCTGGGAAGTGATGAAGCCGATCTTTGAAAGCATCGCCGCGAAAGTGGACGGTGAGCCTTGCGTGATCCACATCGGCCCTGGCGGCGCGGGTCACTATGTGAAGATGATTCACAACGGCATCGAGTACGGCGACATGCAGCTCATCTGCGAAGCCTACAACATCTTCAAGCACGCTGGATTCACCACCGACGAGATGGCCGCCATCTTCAACGAGTGGAACGAAGGCGACATGCAGAGCTACCTCATCCAGATCTCCGGCAAAGCGCTGGAGCAGTCGTGGACAAGGCCGGCCAGAAGGGCACGGGCCAGTGGACGCTCATGAATGCTGCTGAAAATGCCGTGGTGATCAGCACGATCAACGCCGCTGTGGAAGCCCGCATTCTTTCCAGCCAGAAGAAGCAGCGTGTGGCTGCCAGCACGCAGCTGACCGGACCGACCGTGAACATCACGACGGACAAGACCGAACTCGTGAAGAAGGTGCATGACGCGCTCTACGCCTCCAAGATCATCAGCTACGCCCAGGGGCTCGACCTCATCAAGACCATGGGTGAGAAGAAGGACTGGAAGCTTGATCTGGGTCGCATCGCCGCCATCTGGCGCGGGGGTTGCATCATCCGCGCCCGTTTCCTGAACCGCATCACCGATGCCTACCGCACCAACGCCAGCCTGGCGAACCTCATGCTGGATCCGTTCTTCAAAGACGTGCTCAGCACCACCCAGCAGCACTGGCGTGAAGTGGTCAGCATTGCGACCTTGAACGGCATCCCCGTCCCTGCGTTCAGCGCCAGCCTCGGCTACTACGACAGCTACCGGGCGGCACGTCTGCCAGCGAACCTGCTGCAGGCGCAGCGTGACTTCTTTGGTGCTCATACGTATGAGCGCACGGACAAGCCTGAAGGCCAGATGTTCCATACGGAATGGCCTGAGGTGATTGGCTGAGGTGTTTTATGACTCCAGTTGCGGCGCAACTAGGCTACTTTGAAGGCGGCTGGGGAGACCCGGCCGCTTTTTTTGTGCAAAGTTGCCGCTCCGCTTTATCATCAAAGCTATGGCCTCCATCCTCACCCCTGAATACATCGCCACACTGCGGCGCATGACCGGCGCGCAGAAGTTGCGCACGGCATTTCAGTTGTACTGGAGTGCGCGCAGGCTCAAAGCCGCCCGCTTACGCCAGCAACATCCTGATTGGAGTGAGGAGCAGGTGCAGCAGCGGGTGAAGGAGATTTTCATGTATGCAGTCACCTGAGTCATACCTGATCTTTACCGGGAAGCTCAACCAGCTTGGTGTTCCCTACATGGTCAGCGGCAGTGTCGCGGCCATCTACTACGGCGAGCCGCGTTTGACGAATGACGTGGACATCATTCTCTTTCTTCGACGTGAGGATGTACGACGCTTCCTGGCGGCCTTTCCGGCGGAGGAGTTTTACTGCCCGCCATTCGAAGTCGTCGAGTCAGAGCGGAGCCGTGAACAGCGCGGGCATTTCAACCTCATTCATCATGAAACCGGCTTCAAAGCCGACATCTACCTGACCAGCAAGGATTCACTTCACACTTGGGGAATGGCTCATGTGGTTGAAGCCGATCTTGATGGAGAAAAAGTGGCCTTCGCCCCTCCTGAATATGTCATTGTCCGCAAGCTGCAGTTTTTTCGAGAAGGCGGCTCGTCCAAGCATCTGCGAGACATCAGCCGCATGCTGACGGGTATGGGCGAGGACTGGCCGCGTGAGCAGTTGATGGAACTGATACAAGCCCACGGCTTGCAGCACGAATGGAACAAGGTGCTCGAATCTACGGATTGACCACGCTTGGCATTTAGAGGGCATAAAAAACGAAGCCCGGCTCTTTCGAGACGGGCTCCGCGTGGGGGGCTGGGTTATGCTTTGAGCAGGCGGGGGAGGACGGAGGCGGGGACTACTTCATAGCTGGTGGGGACCATGGAGTAGCTGGCGCGACCGCGTGAGAGGCTGCGAATGGCTCCGGCGTAGCCGAACATTTCAGCGAGGGGGACCTCGGCGAGGATGCCGGATTCGGTGCCGCGGTGGTCGATGCCGGTGATGCGGGCGCGGCGACGGTTGAGATCGCCGAGGATGTCGCCCTGGTGCTCGTCGGTGACGGTGCATTCGACCTGCATGACGGGCTCCAGCAGCACGGGGGCGGCGAGGCGCACGGCTTCGCGGAGGGCTTCGCCAGCGGCCATGCGGAAAGCTTGGTCGTTGGAGTCCTTGGCGTGACTGGCGCCGTCGATGATGCGGACGCGGACATCGACCAGCGGGCTGCCACGTAGAGGGCCTGCGACGGCGGCTTCGGTGATGCCACGGCGCACCGCGCCCATGAACTGGGAGGGGATGCTGCCGCCGATGATGGCGTCTTCGATGATGAAGCCGCCGCCACGCTCGAGGGGCTGCACGGTGACCTTCACGCGTGCGAACATGCCGGAGCCGCCGTTTTGCTTTTTGAGCAAATGATCGGCTTCTGCAGTTTGCGTGATGGTTTCACGGCACGCGATCTCCGGTGCGCCGGCGATGGTTTCGACGCCATGCTCGCGCAGGAGTTTTTCGCGGATCACTTCGAGGTGGAGCTCGCCCATGCCGGAGATGAGGCACTGGCCGGTCTCCTCATGGGTGCGGACGCGGAAGGTGGGGTCTTCATCGCTGAGGCGTGAAAGGGCCGTGGCCAGACGTGACTGGTCGGCGGATTTCGCGGGCTCTATGGCCATGCTGACGACGGGTTCGGGGAACACGGGGGGCTCAAGCATGATGGCATGATCTACCAGACACAGGGTATCGCCTGTGCTGAAGTTGTTGAGTCCGGTGACGGCGCAGATGTCGCCTGCTTGCACGCTTTCGAGTTCATCGCGGCGGTTGGCGAAGACACGGAGCAGCCTGCCGCAGCGCTCGGTTTTGCCGAGGCGCGGATTGAGGAGCTGCGTGCCTTTTTGGAGGGTGCCGGAATAGACACGAACATAGACCAAGCGGCCTGCCTGCGGATGGCGCACGATTTTGAAGGCGAGCGCGGCGAGAGGTGCATCGATGGCATTCACGCGCTGCACTTCTTCAGGTGCAGGGAGGAAGTCCACGATGGCATCCACCAGCGCGGAGACGCCGATGTGCTTGTAAGCGCTGCCGCCGATCACGGGCACGAAGCGGCCTGCGAGGGTCTGACGACGGATCGCGGTGCGGAGTGCCTGCGCGGGCACGGGGAGGTTTTCGATCCAGAGTTCGGCGATTTCGTCGTCGAGACTGGCGAGAGCCTGGATGAGATCACGACGTGCGGATTCGACGGCGGTGAGCCATGCGGTGGGAATGGCTTCGACGGTGAAGCCGGTGGGCGAGTCGGCATGGGTACGCAGGGCGCGCTCTTCGATGACATCGAGCTGGCCGAGCAATGCGGATTCGGCCCCCCAGGGCAGGAGGACGGGCCAGGCGGTGGCGCCTAGTTTCGTTTGGAGTTCGCTCACGACGCGGGGGAAGTCCGCGCCGAGGCGGTCCATCTTGTTGATGAAGGCAACGCGTGGTACGCGGTAGCGATCCATCTGACGCCAGACGGTTTCGCTTTGAGGCTGCACGCCACCGACGCTGCAGAAGACGGCGACCGCGCCGTCGAGCACGCGGAGGGAGCGCTCCACTTCGGCGGTGAAGTCGACGTGGCCGGGGGTGTCGATGATGTTGAGGCGATGAGGCTGCCCGGTGAAGAGGCGGGTGAGGCCTGCGACGGGCTGCTGAGTCCACGAGCATGGAGCCGCGGCGGAGGAGATAGTGATCCCCTTCTCGCGTTCGATGTCCGAAAAGTCGGTGGTGGTGTTGCCTTCGTGCACGTCTCCGCAGGCATGGATGGCGCCTGCGTAGAAGAGAATGCGTTCGGTGAGCGTGGTTTTGCCAGCGTCAATGTGGGCGGCGATGCCAATGTTGCGGATGCGGCCCGAGTCAGTCGTATTGAGTTTCATAAGAGTCAGATGTTCGAAGTGAACGTGCTGCTCCCCGGAAGGATATGAAAAGGCCCTGATGCAGACTGGCGGCAATCAGGGCTCCCGGGGATAGCAGCGATATCTGACTTCTGTCCTCTATGACATAGTCATCCCGAGCCCTGGCCGCAGCCGGGCTGAATGAACTATTTTGAGAACGCGGGGTGTCATAAGACGCGATTATTAGTTACGCTAACTTGATGCGTTTGTCAATGGGGGGGGCGTCTCAAGCCTTCTTGCCATCCTCTGTTACAAGCCTTCATAGGCCATTTCTATCAAGCCACGCCCTTGATCTTTTTGATATTGCTGCATTGCGTCCTGCATCATGTCATCAAACCCGGCTTGATCGAGATTTAGCTCGGATGCCATGACTGTGACATTTTTCCAGGGTACCTGCTTCTCCACTTTGCCAATGGCTTTGAGGAGCAGGTACGCAATGGCCTGCAATCGGATGCCAGTTTCCCTGCGACCGTTTTCCCATGCCACAAATCCGATCTGCGCGAGTGTCGTGGCCTCCCCTGCACGATCGCCGATGGCTTGCCGCATCTCGAGCGCACGGCCAAATTTGTCCCGCGCTGCAGCATAGTTCACTTCGTTCAAATCAATCGTGGCAAGATTGTGCCACACCGAGAGTTCTCCAGCACGGTCGCCGATGGATTGCACGATCTCCAGTGCATGGCCCAACTTCTCTCGCGCTGCTGCGTAGTTCCCTTCCTTCACATCAATCGTGGCAGTCTGCGCCAATGTGGCGGCTTCCCCGGCACGGTCGCCGATGGCTTGTTTGATCCCCAGTGAACGGCTAAATTTTTCCCTCGCTGCGGCGTAGTCGCCTTCGCTCAATTCAACCGTGCCAAGCTGATGCCACGTCGCCGCCTCCCCGGCAGTGTCACCCATGTCTTGTAGCATCTTCAGCACACGACCAAACTTTTGCCGTGCTGCGGCGTAGTTTCCTTCGTTCAATTCAATAGTCGCAAGACTGTGCCACGACACCGCCTCCCCCGCCCGGTTGCCAATGGCTTGCTCGATCTCCAGTGAACGGCCAAACTTCTTCCTTGCCGCAGCGTAGTCCCCCACGTTCACATCAATCGTGGCAAGATTATGCCACGTCGCGGCCTGCCCGGCGCGGTCGCCGGTGGCCTGTTTAATCTCCAGTGAACGGCCAAACTTCTCCCGTGCTGCCTCATAATCGCCTTCTCTCAATTCAATCGAGGCAAGCTGATGCAACGTCGCGGACTCACCGGCACGGTCGTTGATGGCTTGCCGCATCTCCAGCACGCGGCCAAATTTCTCCCGCGCCGCTGCGTAGTCGCCTTCTCTCAATTCAACCGAGGCAAGCTGATGCAGCGTCCCGGTCTCCACTGTATTGTCGCCGATGGCTTGACTGATCTCCAACGCGCGGCCAAATTTCTCCCGCGCCGCAGCGTAGTTGCCTTCGTTAACATCAATCGTGGCAAGCTGATGCCACGTGGCGGCTTCCCCGGCACGGTCGCCGATAGCTTCGAAACGAGGCATCGCTTGCAGGTAAAGACCTCTGGCACGCGGCCATTCACTCAAACTCTGCAAAGCGTCTGCCAATATCTTGAGTGTGTATGGGCCAGCTGTTACATCCGCCAATGGCTCTAACAGGGCCGCAGCTGTCTTAAACTCTTCCGCTCGGTAAAGATGCCATGCCATCGATACCGAGGCCCACTCTAGCCGTTCGTGGTCGCCACCTGCTTCCGCATGCTGGCGGCACGCCAGCAGTTCCGCCATGAAGTGCAGACGCAGTTCGGTTCCACGATCGGTTTTAATGCAGGATTCGAGGAAGGCGGCAGCGGCTTGGTGGGCCTCGGTAGCCGCTGCGGATGGCAGGCGGTCGGGATGCACCAGAAAGCTGCGCTGTAGCGGATAAACAGCATAGAGCAGCGCCTCATGCGCATCCTCCCCCAGTTGTTGCAGCAGACCACGCGCGAGCATGGCGCTGGCGGCTGCATTGGCCGCAGCCTGATTTAGTCCGCCTATGTAGGCCAGACCATCGATAGGAAGCGGCAGTTCCACCAGCGCCAATCGGCTGAGCGCGAGGCGGTGCTCTGGTATTAGCGCCTGATAAAGTTCTGGGATAAAGATGTTCTCCAGATATTTTTCCCGCAGTGCATTCAGAGCATCGTCACCCTCCGCATCAGGTGCGGATTCCAACTGCTGCTGCAATTTTTCGATCTCTGCCGCCGCCAGCACATCTGCCGCCTGCTTGATGAAGCGCGGCGTGCCGCCGATCTTCCGATGCAGCAGAGTCAGAAATTCGCGCGAGATTTCACCTGCGGCCATGCGCTCCACCACGCGCATATCGCGGGTCAGGCACTTGATGAACTCCGCCTCCGAAAAGTCGGGCAAAGGCTCATGCACCCGGCCTGGCTGAGTGGCCTCAAAGCCTTCCGGCACGTAGCGGCATGTGAGGATGCAGCGGCCCTCGCCGGTCAGACTGCCGAAGAGCGACTCGAAGAATCCGGCCAGTTCTTCGCTGGCCCAGCGTGGTGCCGCTGGAGGCAGGGGCATGAGATCTTCCAGGTTGTCGAGCACCAACAGGATGCGCGACTCCTTAAGAACCTCCACCGCCAGCCGCAGCCGGTTCGTCAGTGGCTGCTTGCCATCATTCAACATCTCATAGTCGCCCGTCTTCCCAAGGCGCTGGCAGGCGAAGCCTATTTCCTGAGCCAGCCGCAAAGCGAAGCTGTCTGCATTTTTCCGGCTGGCTTTGAGGACGACCACATGAAAGCCTTCCTGCTGGCAGCGATTGGCGAGACGGGTGGCGAGCGTGCTTTTGCCCGCGCCACCCATGCCGGTGAGCAGGAGCACGTGAAAATCAGCATCGCGCAAACCGGGGCGCAGGCGCTGCAGCAGACGCCGACGGCCTACAAAGCCCTCCTTCAGGCCCACGACACCATCGCCCAGCAATTCGTAACGGACGCCGACCTGAGCCACCTTTTCAAAGGGCTTTGACTGATCAATGAAATCATCCGTGGCATCTGCGGCGAAGACCTGCGGCAGGATAAACGTGGCATCGAAATAAACGGCATCTCCCACCGTGGAGTGTGCTTTTCCAAACAGGTCGCGACGAGCCGTGGCCACCGACGCATCGACGGGGCGGCCCGCCGCAAGCTCGTGATAGAACACGCTGGCAAAATCCGTGGCTAAGCCGTCCGCCACACTGGCGCCCCAGCCCAAGGCCACCGGCACGTGGCCGGCAGCGGTGAGTGTCTGACAAACCCCGGCGGAGGCCGCCTGAGCCGACTGACAGCCGCTGACAAATACCAGACGCACTCCACGATTGGCAAACAACTGCTCCGCCATGCTCCTAGCATCCCGCAGGTCTGAGCACCCGCGCTCGTCCTCGAAGGTGAAATAACCAATGCCGTCCTGAACGACGCCGTGGCCTGACAGGTGAACCACATGCGGCTTCAGTTCCGAAATGAGGTTGCGTAGTTCATCAAAGGTGGCGGCCTCCGCGATGCTGAGGTGGACTTTGTTTCCCAGTTTGGCAGCAAGCCGGAGCATGGCCTCCTCCTCGCGCTCATAATCGAGACCTTTCTGATCAATGGGCGCGCAGGCGGCAAAGAGAATGCGCAAGGGCAATGCCACCTGGCAGAGATTCGGCGTTGCCAGTGTTTCGCGTGTTGTTCGCCGGATGGCCCAGCGGCCATCCGCGACGAGGAATCCGCTGCTGGGAGAGGGTAGCAGCTCCCACGGCAGGTTCAGCAGCGCAGGCGCGGAGGAGGAGATGAGCAAGGTGCCGTCTGCGCTGCCGATCTCCTGCTGCATGTGGTCCCAGAGAGTGCCTAGCAGGGTGTCTTTGAGCAGATGGCCCAGATCACTCAAAGTGACGGGATCTGCCAGGGGGCGCTTGCCGCCTTCGAACGATTCGGTGAGTGCCGTGGTCTTTTGAAGCAGCGAGTCAAAAGCTGCTTGTTCGGCATGAAACTCATGGCTGCCGTGATCAGAGGCAAGGGTGGCCTTTATTCTCCCGTCGTCGGTGTGTCGCAGGTGAATGATCAGGTTAGGCATCTGTAACGGTCATCATAGGTGAGATGCGGCAAACTTGGCAAAAGAAATCCCGTTTCATATTTGCATTTTACAGGGGGCATTGAATCTTGATCCATGGCTAAACAATCCTCTGCCTCACCTACCCGCATCAAGATCGGCGGCGTCGAGATGGTGCTGCGCCCGCAGACACAGAAAGGCACTATTCCCGAAGATCGCCTGCGCAGGGCAGTCCTGAAAGCAGTCGCAGCGGAGCAACCATCCAAGAAGAGCGCAAAGTGAAAACAAGACGCGGTCGCGACTATCAGCGACAAGTCTTCATCAACTGCCCTTTTGATGGCGAATACCTACCGCTGCTGCGCGCGATCGCCTTCGTGCTCAAGGTCTGTGATTACGTGCCACGCTGCGCCTTGGAGGCTGACAGCGCCACTGAGGTGCGCGTCGAAAAGATTCTTCGTATCATTGGGGAGTGTGGACTGAGCATCCACGACATCTCCAGAACACAGGTGGATCGCAAGTCGAAGCTGCCGCGCTTCAACATGCCCTTTGAGCTGGGCCTGTTTCTCGGAGCGGCAAAACTGGGTGGTGCGCGTCACCAGAACAAGGGTGCCCTTATTTTGGATGTCGAGCCGTATCGCTATCAGAAATATCTCTCTGACATCGCGGGTCAGGATATTCGTGCGCACGGCAACGATCCAGGTGCCGTGATCGGCCACATCCGCAACTGGTTGAACACACATGGTCCCGCCAACTTGGTGCTTCCAGGCAAAGCCGCACTTGTGACCCAATACCGTCGTTTTCAGAAACAACTGCCCGTTATGCTGAAGGATCTCCAACTCAAGGAGACCGAAATTTCGTTTGTGGACTGGTCCAAGCTCATCGGGATGTGGCTCGAAGCGGTGGCTAAAGTGTGACGACCGACACTGGTGCTGGGGTGCGTGCAGCCCCTCACCCCTCCAGCACTTCCTCCCACTCCGCGAGATGGCGTTCCCAGGTCAGGGCTTGCACGGTTTCACGCGCGGCGGTGGAGAGGGACTGCCAGGCAGATGCGTCGAAGGCCAGCGCCTCCTGAATGCGGGCGGCGAGTTCCTGGGGCTGCTGCGGGTGGTAGAGCATGAGGCCGTTTTCGCCATTGCGGACGTGATCGACGGCACCGTCCATGACCGAGATGATGCCGGGCAAGCCGCAGGCCATGCTTTGCAGCACGGTGTTGGAAAAGGCATCATACTGCGTGGGATGCACGAACCAGTCGGCTGACTGATAGAGTTCGACAAGGTTGCTAGTCACGGGTACGACGCGGATGCGTGAGGCGATGCCGAGGTGCTTGATCCTATCAAGCAGCACAGGACTGAGATTCTTGCCCACGATCCAGAGCGTGGCGTCAATCTGCGCCATCGCTTCCAGCAGGGGCTCAAGACCACGGCGGCGATGGCTGGGCGAGACGAAGATGAGCACCGGTTTCGCTGCGTCGGTTTGCAGTTTGCGGCAGAAGAGTTCGCGCGTGTTGGCGCGGTTTTCGGCAGGCCGGAAGAGCTGGGTCTCCACGGGCGGTGAGAGGATGCGGAAGCGCTCGCCATTGGTGCCATAGACGCCCTGCAACTGCGCGGCCACACGTGCCGAGCTGGTGATGAACTGCGGTGTCTCACTGCCCGTGTAAAGCCGACGCTCCAAGTGCAGTTCGTAGAGATGCTTCACACTGTAGCGCTGCGAGAGCGGTAGCAGATTGCCATAGAGCCGATGGCAGCCGGTGCCGTTGCGGTGAATGTCTTGCACGCAGGTGCGGCCAAAGCCGATGCTGAGATCCACACCCGCCGCCAGTGCAGCACGCGGAGCGAGGCGGTTGAAATGCCACAGGCGTAGCGTGGCTGAGCCGCGCAGGCGTGGCAGCAGCTCCCAACGGCCGGGCAAGGCGGCACCGATCTCCGGCGTGGTCAGCGAGGTGATGTACGTCAGTTCGTGTCCGGCAGCGGCCAGCCGTTTGGCGAATTCGATGAGGTAGTTCTCCACGCCCGAGGCGCGGATGATTTGCGGATGGATCAGGGCCAGCTTCATTCGTTTACTTCGCCTTGCCCTCCGCTTCGTTTTCATACATCCGGCTGTAGCGGTCAAAGGTGAAGAATGCCGTCGCGCCTGCGATCCACAGACCGGGAAAGCCGTCGAGAAACCCGCGCTTCAGCACATAGGCACGAGTGAACCGCCAAAAGGGACGGAACAACGTGTGCAGCAGCGACCAACGTTTACCTTTGCTCTGCTGGGTCTGAAGAAAGACATTCGAGTACTGCACATGCTTCACCAGGTAGTGCTGGATGTTCTTGAACGAGTAATGCAGCAGGTCACCGCGCAGCGTGGTGCAGGGTCCTGCCACATCCAGTCGTTCATGCACCTGCCCGCCGCCATCGGCGGCCCAGCGGCTTTTGTCACGACGGAAGAGACGCACCTTGCGGTCGGGATACCAGTCCCCGTGATGAATCCAGCGGCCCATGAACCAGACAAGGCGTGACATCCACGCGCCGTCGAAGCGCTGATCGTCGCCATTGGCAAAGAAGCGCTGGATCGACTCGCGCAATTCAGGGGTGAGTTCCTCGTCACAGTCCAGCGCTAGAACCCATGGCTGCGAGCACAGCGTGAGGCAGTGGTTTTTCTGCGCGGTGTAGCCCAGCCAGTCCTGGTGGACAAACTTCGCGCCGAACTCGGCTGCGATCTCGGCTGTGCGATCCGTGGAACCTGAATCTACCATTACGATTTCCTGCGCCAGATCTCCCACGCTGGCGAGACAGCGGCGGAGGTTGGACTCCTCGTTTTGTGAGATGATGGAAATCGAAAGAGGCAGGCGGGTCATGCGGTGTGCGACTTTCGCGAATCCACCGCCGGTGCCAAGTGCGAATCAGACCACCCCCATAGACACCACCGCATTGTGCCCGCCCATGCCGGAGGCGAGTTTGACCACCCTGTCCCCTACCGAGACCTTGAGAGGGGCTTCATTCAATGGCAGTCCGCAGGCGGGTGGTGTCAGACCTGGGAGCACCGCTGGCAGCCAGCCCTCAGAGATGCACGCCGCCAGCAGCGCCACGTCCAGCAGTCCGCTTGCGCCTAGGGTGTGGCCGGTTTGTGGTTTGAGCGGGAGGAGCGGTACTTGTTGGTCATCCAGTGCGCGCAGAAGGGCCGGAGGCTCGACGCGTGCGTGATTCAGCGTACCGGTGGCGTGCGGACACAGCGCGACCACCCTGCCCGGCTGACCGGCATGCAGGGCTGAGCGGACGCAGGCTTCGATGCCCCCGCCGTCAGCGGGAATCATGAGAGCGTCGTAGGCATCGCTGTTCGCGCAGTAATGCTCCAGGCGGCACAGTTTGGGATGCCCCGTGCCGTCACGTTCCAGCGTCAGCGCCACGGCGGCTTCTCCTGGCAGGAAGCCGCTGGTGCTGCGTTCCGGGCTGGTCGCGAAGGGATCGTTGATCCCATTGCTGGAAAGCAGCCCTGTATCCCGAAAATCCTGCAGAAGGGCTGCGATGAGCGGCAGATCCACCGCCACCACGACCGCGCGTGGTGCCACGCCACTGCCCACCGCCATCCAGGCCATGCCCAAGGCATCCAGACCGGAGGAGCAGCCGTTGGAAACCATCTGCCACGGACCACGAATTCCCAGCTCAATGCTGACCGCCGCAGGTATTTCACAGTGCATCGTGTTGCTGGCACTGAACTTGCGTAACGGCCTGCGCCATGCATTCACTCCCAGTATTTCTCCTGCGTTGCCACGGCTGCTGGCGCCGTAAAGCCAGGAGTCGCGGATCTCCTCCGCCGTCCATCCCGCGCGCCGCACGGCGGCAGTGGCCACTTGCACTGCGGCATTGGTGGCAGCGCCATAGCGCCGCCCCTTCAGCAGTCCGCGTGAAGGCAGAGCCCCCACTGGCAGTGACTCAAAACCCGTACCCGGCAATGCACCGGACAGGGCCAGCCCCCCACGCCGCTCGCGCAGCGCGGTCAGACACTCCTCCATCCGCAAACCAAGCACACAGGCCGTCTCAACGGCTGTGACAAACACAGATTCCAGCATGACTCGATACAGCCGCAAAACTCACCCTACGCAACCCTTCACAGAAAACCTGTTACATCAAACTCACAAAAAATAAGCAAGCCAAAGATTGACACTCAACTTAATAGCCAGCTATATTTTAAACCTCATGTTAAGGCAAATCATTGGACAATCCGAAGGGCAAAAGGAAGACAGGCGTTCCGAGGCATCCGCACCGGCTCCCGCAGCCGAACGCGCACCCATTCTCTCCACCGCATCCGCTCCCGCTGCACAACCCCAACGCTCACACTCAGCTCCCGTCATGACCACCAGTAAAAACGTTCTCGCCAACGACGTCGAAATCAAAGGTTCCATCAAGTTTTCCCACGACCTCATCATCGACGGCAAGATCGAAGGCGAAGTCATCTCCGATGGCAGCCTCACCGTGGGTGAAAACGCCCTTATCAAAGGCGAAGTCAAAACCCGTTCCGTCATCATTTTCGGCAAAGTCGAAGGCAACATCACCGTCGCTGAGCGTTGCGAGCTGAAGAGCAACGCCATCCTCGTGGGTGACATCGCCGCTGGCACTCTTGCCATCGAAGAAGGTGCCACCTTCATGGGTCAGTCCCAGGTCGGCAAAAAGGCTGAAACGAAGCCCGCCTTTGGTGGTGCCAAACCACAACCTTAACTCGCCTTACCTGAGTGTTCAGGCGGATCTTCGGCACGAAGACCAGCATCCTTCCCACACCACCTAAGAATCAAATCGAAGTGGTGTGCCCTTCTTGTGGCGCGGCTCAATATGAGCCGCGCCTCGTTGTTTCCACCTTTTGCAAAAAATGTGGGGTGCATCTCACCGTGGAAAAACGCCGTGTCATCGCCTCGCAGGTGACGCGTTCGGGCGTGGGCATGGATGATTCTTGGACGGCTGAGCAGGCGGTCGAGAGCCCTCCCGCCCCCGCCGTGCTGAAAGAGCCAGCAGCCAAGCCTGCTGAAAAGACCGCTCCTGAAACCGCGCCGACGGCTGCCGACGGTTTTGGTGCTTTCCTGCAAAGCCAAAATCTGCCTGCACCCGCTGACTCTCCGCCCCCCGCTGAACCAGCAGCAGTCGCCCCAGCAGAAGCAGTCACCACACCCCCCCCGGTGGCTGAACCCGTGACGGCGAGCATGCGCCGCCCGCAGTCAAACTCCCCGCCACCCACGCCCGCCCCCGCCCCGCATACCGCCACTTCACTGCAAAAGATGAAGGAGCAGGGCATGTACCGGAACCAGTATTTCAAAGATGCCGAGTGCTTTGACTGCGGGCACAAGTTCAAAACGGGACGCTCTGCCAAGTCCGCCAACTGTCCTGCCTGCGGCGCCTACATTTCGCTGGAAGATGTGGAGATCAACATGACCTCCACGCAGCCCATCAAGACGCGTGGCAATGTCCTCATCCGCAAACGCGGCCGCCTCTCCGCCACCAGCGTCCAGTGCCGCGATCTGGAATGCCATGGCATCATCGAGGCCAACGTCACCTGCACCGGCGACGCCACCTTCCGAACCATCGGCAGCATCATCGGCGAAATTCACTGCCACCGTTTCGCCGTCGAGAAAGGAGCGGATGTGGCCTTTCTCAATGCCGTGCATGCCACGGAAGTGGACGTGCAGGCCCGTGTGACCGGCACGATTTACAGCACCGGCCCCGTACTCATCGGCAGCAATGGCGCCATCAACGGCGATGTCACCGCACGCTCTGTCTCCATCGAAACCGGCGGTGAACTCAATGGTGCCATGAACATTGTGCGCGGCAAGCAGCCCTCTCTTCCACCCGCCACCTGATTGAGTCCGCGTCATGAAAACGCGCACACTCCTGCTCGTGGCCGTACTTACGGACGCCTGTGTCATCACCGCGCGAGCGGACTCCTTCACGACCGTTCATTCCTGGCTCAGCTATGCCATGCAAATGCTCTCACGTGACTCTCTTCTTCTACCCTACCCTGAGTCCCCTGCACCAGAAGAATGGCGCAGCATGAAGGTCCCGGAGCGGCTCGCCAATGTGCGTGCGCGCCTCCTGCCCAAACTGCCCGAGCAATTGGCAGCCACGCAGTGCAGGCTTGGCCTGCCCGCCTTCATCCGCATCTTCAAAGAAAGCCACGAATTCGAGCTCTGGCTCCAGAGGGATACGTCAAAATGGACCCTCTTCCGCACCTACCCCATCGCCTGTTTTTCCGGCACGCTGGGCCCCAAAACCCGCGAAGGCGACATGCAGGCCCCCGAAGGTTTCTACAGCGTCACTCCAAAGCAGCTCAATCCCGCCAGCCGCTACCATCTGGCCTTCAACATCGGCTACCCCAATGCCTACGACCTCGTCCAGCAGCGCACCGGGAGTCTCATCATGGTGCATGGTGACATGTGCAGCATCGGCTGCTTTGCCATGACCGATCCGGTCATTGAAGAAATCTATCTCATTGTGGAAGCCGCGCTGAAACAGACCGGCAGCATGCCGGTACACATCTTTCCTTTTCGGATGACTGCGGAGCGCATGAAGAGTGCCGACCCAGTGAACCAAGCATTCTGGAAGGGCCTGCTACCGGCGCATGATGTGTTTGAGAAACAGCGCCGCGTGCCGCAAGTCAGGGTGGAAAATGGGCATTATCAGGCAGACTGAGTCTCCCCAACCATAGACCGGATAGGACGCATCCATCATTCTGATTTCGTCATTCATGCTCTCCCTCACTCTCACCGCCGCCAAAACCTTTGCCTGGACCACACTGCCGGAAGCTGCCCCCCCGGGTCCGCATGAGGCGCTCGTCGCCATCCGCGCCATTGGCATCTGCGGCACGGACTTCAGCGGCTACCTGGGCAAAATGCCCTTCATTGAATTCCCGCGCATTCTCGGTCATGAACTTGGGGTCGAAGTGCTCGCCATCGGGGAAGGCGTCACGCATCTCCAGGTCGGGGACCGCTGCTCGGTGGAGCCGTATCTCAACTGCGGCACCTGCCACGCCTGCCAGCGTGGCAGCACCAACTGCTGCGAAAGCCTCCTGGTCCTCGGCGTACATTGCGATGGCGGCATGCGGGAGCGTATGGTCCTGCCTGCGCACAAGCTCCATCCGTGCAACGCTCTCGGCTTCGAGCAGCTCGCCCTTGTCGAGACGCTCGCCATCGGCTGCCATGCGGTGAACCGGGCGCAGGTGTCTGCGGCGGATGATGTACTGATCATTGGAGCCGGGCCCATTGGCCTCACGGTGCTGGAGTTTGCGCGTGCTGCGGGGGCTGACATCACCATCCTAGAACTCAATGCGGTACGGCGGTCCTTTGTGGAGCAACACTACCCCGGCGTGAAAGTCGTCGCGTCATTGCCGGAGGATGCCACCTTCCAGATCGTCTTCGACGCCACCGGCCATGCGGGCTCGATGGCTGGCACGCTGCGCCTTGCGCGCTTCACGGGAAGGATTGTTTATGTGGGCATCACGAAGGAGCCGGTGCTGATTGATGATCCGCTGTTTCACCGCCGGGAGCTGACACTGTTTGCCAGCCGCAATGCGGTGACTGCTGATTTTCCGCGCATCCTGGGGATGATTCAGTCGGGGCAGATTGATACCTGCCCATGGATCAGCCATCGGTGTGAGTTCGGGGAACTGCCGGGACAGATGGAGGCGTGGTTGTTGCCGGAGTCGCGGGTGATCAAGGCGGTGGCGGGGCTGGGAGAATGACCAATGCCGAATGTCGAAATATGCCCAAATACCGAGTGGCATTGGAGGGCATCAAAACAGTCCAGCAAATCGCCAAGAAGTTCGACGTGCATCCCGTGCAGGTCAGCGACTGGAAAAAGAAAGCTCAGCACGCAAGCAGGCAGTTTGTTTGATACCGGCAGGCAGCAGGAGCAGGAGGACTTCAGCGCGAAGCGCACCGACCTGCACTTCAGGATCGGCGAACTCACCTCAAGAAGGCAGCTCAAAATGCGGAGCAAAGCCCTTGCTCAGCCCCCCCCCAGCCACACGCCCCATCACCACTCACAGCCGTGAACATCATAGTCTAACTTCCCGCAATCCTGGCCGAACAACAGGTTCCACCTCATTGTTCATTCTATGTGCTGCCGTCTCCGGCGATCACTTGACGAGCGATGAATTCATCCGGCATTTTGAGGATCTAAAACAGCACGCGGAGTGTGCCCAGCTAAGCCAGGCATCAAACCCATCCGCGTTGCCACATTGCAAGAGCGGGAAACGCGTGGCTACCGCTGAGAGCCGACACACCAGAGCTTGCTGGCGCGGCTGCGGCTGCAAGGCATGAACGGCATCCGCCCTATCCACACTCTGAGGAAAGAAATCGGTGCCGTGATTGCCAGTAGAGACGGAATCTGGAAAGTGCTGCTCAATCTGAGGGAGCCGTTTTTCGTCCGGTGATTTGGCCGAGTCTGATGACGTTGTGAAAGTATTTTTCCAGTTTCCCTTTTGGAGGGGGCGAAGATCTCCGAATGACTGAGCAGGGCAGAAAAAGTGAGCACATTTTGAGCACACTCAAAAAAGAAGCCCCGCCTTTGGGGCGGGGCTTTGGTCTTTAACTCACTCAGAATGAAGGTGGTGGGCAGGGCTGGATTCGAACCAGCGTAGGCGTAAGCCAGCAGATTTACAGTCTGCCCCCTTTGACCGCTCGGGTACCTACCCATTCTCCTTTCGAAGTGGGCCGCGATTATGGTGTCGGAGCCTTGCTTTGCAAACGCTTTGTTCCTTTGTTCTGCATTCTTTTCTGGCATTTTTCGCCTCTCCTCAGCGGCGGCGTTTGCCGCGACGCACAAACGTGGGCTGGATGATGGGTTTTTGCGCGTGCAGGACTTTGAAGCCGCCAGTCTCGACGACCTTGTCCATCTGGGAAAAGGCTTCGGTCAGCAGGTTCTCATAGGGAAGCTGGCGGTTGGCGACGAGCCAGAGCTGCCCATCGGGGCGCAGGGCCTGGGCGGCGGCGGCGATGAACTTGAGGCCGATGAGGGGATCGGCCTCTTTGCCTTCGTGAAACGGGGGGTTCATGATGACGGCGTCAAACTTGGTGCGCTCAAAGCCGGTGGTGATGTCCTGCCAGTGCGGGTGCGGCAGTTGCGCAGAAGGTGATCGCTCAGGAAGCCCCAGCCGCAGCCGAAGTCGGCGACGTTGCCTTCAATCGTTTCAGGCAGGTGCTTGGCGAGGAGGGCGGAGCCTTCGTCAATGCGGTCCCAGTTGAACAAACCGGGCCGCGACCAGAAGCGGCCGTCGAGGATGCGGCGCATGACGGCGCCCTGGCGCCAGCGTTCGAGCAGGTCGGCCTTCCAGGGCTTGTTTTCCTGCTTGGAGGCCCAGAAGGCGCGGCTGTGGTGCTTGGAGAGGGAGGTGATCTGCCCGGCGACTTCGCGCAGGTACTGCTCGCAGCGTTTGCTGCCGGCGTCGTTGTGCACGGCGGCCATGAGTACTCCGCCGGGGGCGAGATAATCATGCGCACGGGCTAGGTCGGCGACCATGAGATCGCGCTGCGGATCGGGGAGGACAAGGACGAGGTCGAAGAGGCCGTTGACCTCGCGCTCCACACGATGGCCAGCGGCCTGAAGCAGGTTGGCCTTGGGCTTCCAGGTTTGCTGGCAGACGAGGCGGCCCGCGAAATGCTCCAAGGCGGGATGTTCCTGGGCTCGGAGGAAGAGCACACGCCCTTCGGTGCTGATGTCAGGGTTGACATCCAGGGCATAAATGAGGGCGTCGATGGGGTAGGACACTGGAGATTAATGAAATTTGTCGTATTCGTGGTGGGGGCCGATCCAAAACCATTGCAAACCTTCGGCTCTCTCATGCGCCAGCGCACGGTAGTTTTGACCGACCCGGGCCGACCAAAATTTCCCGATTTTTTTCAGACGTAGCGAAGGATGGCGTTCATTGCCTTTCAGCAGCTCAAAGTTTTTGTGTGCCAGGGTTTGAACATCCTCAGGCAGCCGGTTCAGGCATTCCCAAAACATCGGATCCGCGAAGTGCCTCATAGCGGCTTGCACAGCCCGGCTTCGAAATTTGCATCCAGTTGAGCTACCAGCGCATCAAACTTCCCCGCATTCACGTCACGCTCGATCTGACGATCCCATTCATCGGACATGTAATCATCGAACCAAGCCGAGAACTTTTTGAGTTCCTCCGGGTTGAGCTGGGTGATTTGTTTTTCGATTTCTTCCAAAGGCATGGGGAATCCTCTCACAAAAGGCCGGCGCTTGCAACAACGCCCATCTACAAGACCCAGCGCAGCAGATGCGGTGCGGCGAAGGAGGAGAACTGGAGCAGCACCAGCCCGATCACCGCAGCGGCGAGGCCGACGATGAGAACTTCGAGCACTTTGACGCTGATGAGCGAGACCCGCGAGACACCGACGTCTTCGAGGGTGGCGAATTCGCGCTGGCGCAGACGGAAGGAGAGCGCAAACACCAGCGCGGTGACGAGCAGCGCTGCGGTGGCCGTGAGCAGGAGGGCGCTGGCGGCGAAGCCTTCGAGACGCACGAGCTGGGTGAGCAGAGCCTCCATTTCATCGCGCGGGCGGATGAGCTGCTCCTCCTTGGAGCGGGAGAACTGTCCGGCCAGCAGGGCCTCGGCTTTGGCATCTTTTGGCAGCAGGATCACGGCGCTGATGGGATAGGCGGAGACATCCCCATGGAAGTGGAAGGAGGCGATGTTCGCATCCGTGACTTCGTTAAACATGCGCACGGCGGCGTTGCCGACGATGTTGCCCTCCTCTTTTGTCAGCACGACGGATTCATCTTTCTTGAGGTCGTCATGGCCATGAGAACGGCCCTCAATGAGCCAGGCAGTTTTCAGATCGACGAAGTGGGCCTCGTCATCAGGCGTGCCATTGGGGGTGAGGATGCCGGTGACGCGCATCTTCAGGGGATACACTCCGGCCATGTCAAAAGCCTGCTCGGGCGTGGAAAAAATGTGACCTCCGGGCTGCAGGCCGCGCTGCTTCGCGAGCGTGGCCCCGACGACGCAATCGCCGAGGCGGCTGAGCTGTTTGCCTGCGGCGAGGTGCAGGCCGCGAAAGGGAAAGTATTCGAGCTCCGTGCCCACGATGGGTGCGCCCTGGGCCTGGTAGCGGACGTGCAGCGGGATGGCGGTGGCGGCATGGTTGTGCCGCAGTTCGGTGAGCGCGCCAAAGGGCAGCGGCAGGAGGTTCTCGCGCTTGAAGTAGAGCGCGGTCATCATGAGATCGAGTGCGCTGCCACGTGTGCCGACGATCTGCGGAGTGGCGGCGGCGCGGGCGCGGAGTTCCTGCTGGGCATGCTCGATGAGCACGCGCAGACACAGCGGCAGTGCGAAGACGAGACCGAGCGCCCCGGCGAGCAGCGCACTCTGGATGCGGTGCCGCAGCACGTAGCGCGCAGCGAGATGAAAGGCAGCTCTCATGCGGTGGCCAGGTCCTCCATGCGCACGGTTTGATCAAAGAGCGGCAGCAGATTGGGATCATGCGTGACCATGACGAGGCAGGCTCCCCGTCTGCGGGTGTCTTCGAGCAGCATGTCCACCACGATGCGGCCACGTGCAGGATCGAGCGAGGCCGTGGGCTCGTCAGCAAAGAGAAACTGAGGCTCATGTACCAGCGCGCGCGCCACGGCGACGCGCTGGCGCTCGCCTTGAGAGAGGTGGGAGACGCGTTTGTCCAGGTAGCGGTCAATGTGCAGCCGCTGGGTGAGATCACGCATCTTCGCGCAGACCTCCGCGTCCGCCGCTCCCCGGAACTGATGTGGCAGGAGGATGTTCTCGGTGACGGTGAGGTAGTCGAGCAGCGCGAAGTCTTGGAATACGAGGCCGATGTGCTGCAGGCGGAAGGCGCGGCGTGCTTCGTGGCTCATCGTGTCCATCTGCGCGGTGCCGAGGCTGACCTTGCCAGCCGTGGGAGTCAGCAGTCCGGTGAGCAGGCGCAGCAGGGTGGACTTCCCTGCCCCGCTGGGTCCGGCCAGCGCCAGCGCCTTCCCGGCGGCAAGCTCAAGCTGCGGCACATGCACACGGAATCCCTCAGCCGAGTAGGCAAAGCGGAGGTCGGAGACATGGAGGCCGGTGGTTGCGGACATGCAGCCCACTCTTTAAAGCAGCAATCCCGCGACACAAGCGGTGCAATAGCAGGCCAGCAGACCGCCGACCATGGATTTAAGGCCGAGCTGCGCCAGCTCCCCCCGGCGCTGCGGCACCAGCGCCCCGATGCCGCCGATCTGAATGGCCACGCTGCCGAAGTTGGCAAAACCGCAGAGGGCGTAGGTGGCGATTTCTGCGCTGCGGGGTGAGAGGGTCGCGCCCTGCTGGCTGAGGTGCAGGTAGGCGAAGAATTCATTGAGCACCACGCGCTCGCCCAGCAGCGCGCCCACCAGACCGCACTCGGACCACGGCACGCCCATGAGCCAGGCGCAGGGGGCATTGAGCCAGCCGAGGAGGAGCTGCATGGGCTGCGGCACGTTTTGACCGAAGGCGCGCAGGCCGAGGGAGAGCAGGTAATTGAAGAGCGCCACCACCGCGACAAAGGCGATGAGCATGGCCACGACGTTGAGGGTCAGCTTCATGCCATCGCTCGCGCCCTGGCAGAGGGCGTCGATGCCGTTCGCCGTTTCGCGTTCGATGGGTTTGTGCGCGCCGTGGGCGGTTTCGCTTTCCTCGGTTTCAGGGATCAGGATTTTCGACATCATCAGCGCGGCGGGGGCGCTGATCACGGAGGCGGTGAGGAGATGCCCGGCGGAAATGCCGAACGACACGTAGGCCGCGAGCACTCCTCCGGCGATGGTTGCCATGCCGCCGACCATGAGGCAGAGCAGCTCGCTGCGGGTCATGCGTGGGAGGTAGGGCTTGATGATGAGCGGGGCCTCCGTCTGGCCCATGAAGATGTTCGCTGCAGCGGCGAGGGTTTCACTGCCGCTGGTGCGCATGAAACGGCGCATGAGCCAGGCCGCCACTTTGACGACCCATTGCAGCACGCCGTAATGATAAAGAAAGGACGAGAGCGCGGAGACGAGGATGATGCTGCCGGCCAGCGTCAGCGCGAGGATGAAGCTGTTGCCCGGACCAAACGCGGACTGCAGCGTGGCAGGTCCCCCGAGCGGACCAAAGACGAGGCCCACGCCTTCATTCGCAAAGCCCAGCAGGCGGCGGAACATCTTGTCGAGCAGCGCAAACGAATCATGCCCCATCTGAGTGCGGAGAATCAGCGTGCCGAAAGTCAGTTGCAGCGTCAACCCCGCCAGGACCACCCGCCACGGAAACAGCCGACGTTTTTCCGACAGCGCCCATGCCAGCGCCACAAACACGACCAGGCCGAGAAGGCAGATGAGACGATCCATGATGCGGGTGAGAGTGGGTCAGCGCGGTGGATGGGTCAAGTGCTCAACACTGCAGGCACCGTTTCAAGTTTAAGGTTTCAAGTAGCTCCGCAACTGACGGCGTGCGCTTAGCTTGGAACTTTAAACCTGATACACAGCCATCCCATAGGCAGTGCCGAATGAGGGGCAAGCCTTGAAGTAGCGAGGGAGAGTGGCTCGAAAGTGGCGGAGGGCGAGTTGTGGTTTTGGTGT
>NCCR01000355.1:0-3733 GCA_002279765.1 Verrucomicrobia bacterium 12-59-8
GTGGCTCACCCATCGGGGGATCGTACCAAAGTTTGGTGTGATGGAGGTGGTGTAGCTGCTGCCATCGGTGATGTCCAAAACCGACCCAAACCCAAAGGTGACCGCAGTGACCGCAGCCTCAGCCTGTGGCGCGGCGAGGAAAAGGGTGCTGCCGACGGCACCGGCCAGGTAAGTCGCCAGAGGCACAGGGTGGCGCGAAATAGGAGGAAGCAGAGTGGAGGGCAGTTTCATATGGTTAGTATGAAATACAGTAGTATTTATTAACCAAGGGAACCACTAAGGGAAGCCTCATCCCTTCAAACGAAACCATTCACAGCCACATGGGAGCGCGACCTGGAGGGCAGTTTTTTCGACATCTGGCTTGCCTGCTTGCATTACCCGCCTCAGAACCCTGTCTCCGTAAAAGCCGTTCCATGAGCGCAATCTCCAACTCACCGTCTGCCACCCAGCCGCCGCAGAAAAGGCACCCAGAGAAAAGCTGCCTCATGCTTGCGGGCTTTGCCTTGGCGCTAGTCGTTGCGGTGGTGGCCGTCTGCTACTTTGGCTTCCGGCTGTTCCAAGGACCGCAGGCCAAGCCGGGTGCGGAAATCGCCCCTCGGAAAAAGGAGGTGAACGCCTCCAGCAAGACCGCCGCAGCCCCCGCGCCTAAGCAGATTCAGACGACGCTGGCGCAGATCGCGAAAGTGGAGGCTGCCAAGCAGGGGACACCCGGCGGGCCGCTCTACGATGCCCGCAGCAGCAATGTGGCCCTGTCCTTTGCAGCACTGCCGCTGGATGCTCCCGAAGTAGTGGAGGCGCAGGCCGTGCTAACGAAGTACCTGCTGGCCACCGCAAACTGGCGCGACCGGCTGCCCTATGTCTTTGAACCCGAGCGGGTCGAAGCACTGTTGCAGGAGCAGTATGAGAAGCGCGCGCAGCCAGATCCGGAGCACGGCAGACTCATGGTCGCAGGCGTCATCACTGCTGGCAGTTCGAAGGTGCTCAATCTCCAGTTTGCCTGCGCCACTCGGCCGGATGCCGGGATGCGCGCCAACTTCCACCGCACCCGTTCTGGCAAGCTGCTGCTCGACTGGGAGTCCTGGGTGGCGTGGAGCGGGAAACCGTGGACCGAATTCAAGCAGGAGCGCTCGCAGCTTCCGGTGCTCATGCGCGCCATCGCCGCCGAGAGCGACTACTACAACTACGAGTTCAGCGAGAAGTGGCGCTGGCTGGCGGTGAGACTCCGCAGTCCGGACGGCCTGCACAACGTGACCGGTTATGTGGCGCGCAACAGCCTTCTGGGCCTCGCGCTGGCCAACCTCATCGGCGTGCCGCTCCCGAACAATCTGCCCAATGACATGCCGATGCCTGCGCTGAAAATGCCGGGGGCCAAGGCGCTGGTCACTCTGCGGCTGGCGTTTCCCAATCAGGCGCAGTCGGATCATTGCGTGAAGATCACGGACCTGCTGGCAGACCGCTGGCTGCTGTTTCCGGCGGAAGGGAAGTGATCACCCCTGACGCGCCGCCACGGCCAGCAGTGCCAGCACGCTGACGCTGTCGCGGATGCGCCCATCGCGGGCCATTTGCACCGCTTCCGCCAGAGGCAGGCGCAGGACTTTGAGGTCCTCGGTGTCTTCGGGCTGCGCCTCGGTATGGCTCAGGCCGGTGGCGATGAAGATGTCGCACACCTCGTTGCTGGTGGAATTGGAAAGCTGGATGCCGGAGAGCAGGGGCTCGATAGTGGCGGCGACGATGCCGGTTTCCTCCAGAAGCTCGCGTCTGGCGGCTTCGGCTGGGGATTCACCCGCCGGGCAGCCGCCCTCGGGGATCTCCCATTCATAGCACTCGTGGCAGTAGCGCCACTGGCCGACGAGCCAGGTGTGGCCTGTGTCATCAATGGGGATGACGCCGACGGCGATGTTCTTGTACTCGACGACGCCATAGATACCCGGACCACCTGTGGGTTTGATCACTTGATCCTCGCGCACGCGGATCCATGGGTTCGCGTAGGTCTCGCGGGTGGAGACGGTTTGCCAGGGGTTCGGGTGGGAGGGGAGAGTGGTCATGATCGAGCAAGTCAAGAGGTCAAGATTCACTCTGTCGAAAGCACGACGCCATCGGCTTCCACTTTGAATTTCTTGATCGCCTTGAGCACCGGCCCCAGCGTCGGATGGGTTTGATAGGGACCGAGGTAGCCATACATGGCCATGCCTTTGACCATTTCCTCGGGCACGGTCTTGCCGGGGACGCGCACGGCGCTGACTTTGGCATCGGGGCCCAGAGCGGTCATCTCCAGGGTGAAATCGACTTCTCCAACGAGGTAGCGCTTGGTGTCCTCCCAGAACTTCTTGGTGTTCATCGGCAGGCTGACGTCGGTGATGATCACCTGCTTCGCGGCATCGAGGGATTTCACCCGCAGCATGTCCTTGTAGCTGCCGCTGCCGCTATCCGGGGCGAGGAGGAGCAGCGCATTGAGATCGGCCACCGTAAGCTTCAGCGTGGCGGGTTTGCCGGCGTTCGCTGCAGTGGCGAAGTCGGTGAGTTTTTGGGGCAGCCCGGGGACAGCGTTGACTTCGGGGAGCTTGGCCGGAGCCGACTGGCAGAGCTGGGCGATGGCGGCATCCATCGTGTTCAGCGTGTAATATCCCCACCAGACAATGAAGACAAAGACTCCGATCACCGCGCTCATGATGACGCAGCCGTAGCCGGAGTGGAACTCGCCTGTGGGAACTTTCTGAATGCTTGCCATCCCTCATCTGAATGCGGCGCTGGCAAAGATCAAGCCGGGGTTCTGAGCGCCCAAGCAAAACGCCATCCCTGCGAACAGGAATGGCGTTTGTGTGAATCAATTCCTCAGGAGGAAATCAGTTCGTGGTCGGAGCCGGTGCCGGAGCCGGGGCAGGAACTGGAGCTGGAGCAGGCTGCCCCTCCTGGACCTGCTGCTCGCGGGCCTGACGCTGGGCGTCTTCCATGGCTTTCCTGAACTCGGGACTGTTGGCGGCGACGCCTGCCATGCTAACGGCGGCAACCCCGCCGACGACCATCGCGCCGACGATGCAAAGAGTCCACCAGATCATGGTCTTCTTCAGACCCAGCTCGGTGCTTTTCATCCAGCCCCAGATGAAGGCATAGATGCTGCAAAGGATGCCGAGAATGCCAAGCCCTGCGCCCTCCTTTTTGAACAGGGCGATGAGCACCTTGATCCAGCACACAAGGCTGATAATCCCAATGATGGCGTAGGCGGCAAAAACGGCGAGGCCGATGCCAGTGGCGGCTGCGGCGGCTTGAGAGTTGGGGTCCATAGGTTTCGAATATGTGGGTGTGTTGTGATTACCGAGTCTTAACAGAAGAGGATGCTGCGGACGTTCTTGAAAAACGACCAGAGAAATCGCCAACGGCAGGCTGATACCAGAATCCCAGCATCCTTAGCAAGCCAAAACACACCAAAGCTACCAAAATAATCGCAGGTAATTTAGTGTGTCGCTCGAAAACCTCCACTTTAGCGGCGAGGTTTTGGACCCAAAAAGAGCGCAGAAAGCCGCCTGCGGCGACCAGCATGCCCACGAGCAGAAAGAAAGCCGCGAAGGGATGAAAGGCCCAGGAGGTGCGCCAGTCGCCCTCCACCAAGGCCACAGTCGCCCGCGTGAGGCCGCACCCGGGGCAGGGAAGGCCGGTGATCTCAGCGAAGACACAGGGCCATAGATTCCAGTTCATCCAGGCGGCGAAACCCAGCACCCCGGCCACCAGCAGCGCC
>NCCR01000355.1:3780-5228 GCA_002279765.1 Verrucomicrobia bacterium 12-59-8
CCGATCTCATCCAAGGCGGGGCGCACCGTCTGCGTGAGACTGGGCACCCTGACGTAGGAGGTCAGCCCGTGCGGGTGCTGGCGCAGCCATTCCTCCTGCACCACCTTGGCCGCCAGCATCTGCCCGGTGAAAAAGCGCCGCACGTTCTCCGCCTTCAATCCAGCCTCGACTCCGCGCTGCGTCATGGTGCGCAGCAGTTCCGCCTCGCGCACGGGATCGGTGATGGGCAGCTTTTGGATGCTCTTGGCCATGACCACCTCATCCATCCAGTTGAGGCGCTCCACCATCAGCTCAGGCAGAGAACGGGGGGCGTCCGGGAGCAGGGTGCAACTGGCGAGCAGCACGGCCAGCCCAAGCAGCCACCACGTGCGAGAAGGCGAAACAGATTTCATGGACCCAGATTAGACGGCGTGGGAGAAAGTAGTCCAGAGCTTTAGCTCGTTCTTGATTCTGGCTGCTTGAGGAGCTTTCCAGAACGAGCTAAAGCTCATAACTACTTTCATCTTGAACCCAGCCCCCCCATTAAAAATCCTCATGGCCATGTCCGGTGGCGTGGACAGCAGCGTGGCCGCCGCCGAACTCGTGCGCGCCGGCCATGAGGTGTCCGGGGTGTACATGAAGAACTGGATCAATGAGGAAAACATCATCGGCCACTGTCCCTGGGAGGAGGACATCACCGATGCCGAAGCCGTGGCCAAACAGCTCGGCATCCCGTTTCGCGTGGTCAATCTCATGACTGAATACCGCGAGAAGGTGGTGAAGTACCTCATCGAAGGCTATCAGGCCGGCATCACCCCGAACCCGGATGTGATGTGCAATCGCGAGATGAAGTTCGGCGTCCTCTGGGACTGGGCGCAGGAGCACGGGTTTGAGGCCATCGCCACGGGGCACTATGCTAGAAAACTGGATGCTGGATCCTCGATGCCATATCCTGCATCAAGCATCCAGCATCTAGACGCTAGCATCAAGCATCCAGCCATCCTACGCGGCGCGGACCCCAACAAGGACCAGACCTACTTCCTCGCCATGATGCAGCCGCATCAGGTGCGGATCGCGCAGTTTCCCATCGGGCATCTGCTCAAGCCGGAGCTGCGGGAGCGGGCGCGTGAGTTTGGGCTGAAGACCGCGGAGAAAAAAGACAGCCAGGGGATCTGCTTCATTGGGCAGGTGAAGATGGAGGATTTCCTGCGCACCTTTGTGGCGGACAAGCCCGGCCCTATTGTAAATCTGGAGGGCAAAGTGCTCGGCGAGCATCGCGGCCTGCATCTCTACACGCTGGGTCAGCGGAAAGGTCACGGCGTGGCCAGCCCCATCCATAAGCAGGCCTATGTCGTCGTGGCCAAGCGTCCCCAGACTAACGAGCTCGTCGTCGCCATCGAGAGTGCCGACACGCCACTGCTCTGGGCACGCAAAGCGACGCTGCATTCGATTTCGACCACCGGTGAGCC